>CAYTRF010000146.1:0-3488 GCA_964440065.1 uncultured Cocleimonas sp.
AAGCAGTGAGATTTCAAGCACTTTTACTCGTCATCTGAGTTATGCTGAGGTCTCATATAGTACACCCCCCCACTTTTCCGTGTTTTTTTGAAACGTAAAAAACACGGAACCGAGCAAAGCGAGATAAAGTTGGAGCGATAGCGACGACTACCCGTAGGGCGAATAAAATGAGTAAAAGTGGGGGGGGGTGTACTTATTTCACCTTAGTTTCTAACTATCTTGTTTAGCACCAATATTCCTAGTCAAAATCATCAATATCGCTAAAATAATCAACAATAGAGCTGTACCTGCCATTAAGGCGTAATCTTCTAGTTTTAGAAGTGAATACAACAGGGTATATAAGCCAGAAAGTAACACGGTGATAATCCCAGCTTTACTCACACTCCTAATCGCAGCATAAGCGTATAGGCTTATCATCACAATAATGATTGAGGCTGCTGAGACATAGGCTGTAAAAAAACCTGCATGTTCTGCCATTGACAGCAGTGTTAGATAAAACATCGACAAGGCCAATCCAATAATACCGTATTGCACCACATGCAAACGTCGACCAATTCCGAGCTCAAAAATTAAGAATGTGATATATGTGAGTGCGAAGAACAATATGCCATATTTGATGGCTCGGGTAATTTGTGAATACAAAGAGACTGTTTCAAACAGGTTTACACCCGCAGTGAATTCATTCACATTAAAATTTTGGGTTTCTAAAGTCCAACGCTGTGGGTAGTTTCTTGCTAAATTTGGCACCGACCATAAAGCCACAAAACCCTTATCAGAAACATCATGCTTATTGGGTAGGACATTGCCCTGAAAACTAGGATGTGGCCAATCTGACCTAATAGTGACATCGGTGGTTTTGCCAAAAGGGCTAAAGTAAAAACCTTGACTACCGTTGATATTGATATCTAATGCAAAGTCGTATTTTTGATTGGTAATAGCACCCTGTCCTATTTGAACACTCGCTTGTGTTAAATCAATAGGTGCATGAAAGCCACTAGGAAACACTGAGCGTATTTTTGTGCCTGGTTCAAAATCATAGCTTCGTGACTTTTTCGTATTGGCCTCTAACCAATTTAGTGAAGATACTTTATTAATAGCCTGCGTATCTGAAATTCCCAAAGCAATCCAAGCCCTATTCCAATGTATTTTATCAATATGGTTTGATAAGTCCCTAATATTAGGGCGTTTAAAACCACCAGTTACCTTAAGGTCAGCGGTATAAACTAAGGATTCATGTAAGCTGCGTTTACGGGTTTGTCCCTCAATACTCACATCGATATTTAAATCATCTGGAAGAACAATAGCTGTCCTTTGTTTATAAATGACCTTATTGACTTTGCGCTCATTACCGTCTTTATCAGTTTTAATAGTTTCGGTTATGAATTTTTCTGTGTACGGAATGAGTAATGCAGGGCCCTGCAGTTTTTGCTTGTGACCCCATGTTGTGGCTATATCGTTAATTACGCTTTGATATAAATGGCTTCGCTCACTAACAATTTTATTTACCATATTCATCGGAATTGACATCACTCCAATTAAAATAGCGATAAAAACAAAGCGAAAAACTAGTGATTCGCTAAGCTTTTTTATATCACCAATGTAAGACCCAATTGATAAGGTATTGCCCTCTTCTCCTTCTATTGGAATTTTAAGTAGGCCTATTTTCCGTGCCATGAAAATAGCGAAAAAGACGAAGCCTGCCAGAACGGCAAGCATAAATAAAAGACCAATTAGCCCAGCGATAATACTCATAATAATTCCTCGTTAAGTGAGAAATTATTTTAAGAATTTGTTTTTAAAGTATTGTGTGTTATTTATCCAGATTAGGATAATTTTGTGTAGAAATTGTGCAATTGTTAAAATTGGAGAAAAAGAGGAAATGCTATGCAGTTAAAGCAATACCACATCAAATTGCTCTTGCGTATAAGCACTCTCTGCCTGAAAACGAATCGGCACACCGATAAATTCTTGCAACTCGGCCAAGCTGTCTGACTCCTCATCTAATAATAAATCAGTTACATCCTGAGATGCTAACACCATTAATTCACGCGCATCAAATTGACGTGATTCTCTTAAAATCTCCCTGAAAATCTCATAACAAACGGTTGTTGCCGTTTTAATATAACCGCGCCCTTCACAGGTAATACAAGATTCACACAGAATATGTTCCAAAGACTCACGAATACGCTTACGGGTCATTTCAACCAAGCCCAAACTAGAAAGTTGTGTTACAGATGTTTTAGCATGGTCTCTTTCCAGTGCTTTTTCTAGTGCTACTAGAACTTGATCTTTATGGCTATCCTCTTTCATATCAATGAAATCAAGAATAATAATACCGCCTAAATTTCTAAGACGTAACTGCCTTGCCAAAGATTGTGCTGCTTCTAAGTTTGTCTTAAAAATGGTTTCTTCTAAATTACGATGCCCAACAAATCCGCCCGTATTCACATCAATCGTGGTCATTGCTTCTGTTTGATCAATAATTAGATAACCACCTGATTTTAAATGTACTTTTCGTTTTAATGATTTTTGAATCTCATCCTCAACCGCATACATATCAAAAATCGGGCGCTCACCGATATAGTGCTCAATTTTATTTGATAACTCGGGTATAAATGTCTCGGAGAATACACACAAGCTTTTATAGGTAGAACGGGAATCTACTTTAATTGTTTCTATCTCTTCTGCCACCATGTCACGTAAGGCGCGCTGAACCAGAGGTAGATCAGAATAAATTAACTCACCATCAGACATATTATCTGACTTATCATTCACCTTAGCCCAAAGCTTATTTAGAAAGTTGATATCTGAAAGAATAGCGTCTTCATTCACACCTTCTGCGGCCGTTCTAACAATATAACCAAACTTACTCGAATCTAAGCCATCTTCTTCACTAACGGTAATACGCGCTTGATCAACTAAACCCTTTAAGCGAGCACGCTCATCTACATCTTCAATTTTGCTAGAAACACCGATGGTGTCAGTATCAGGCATTAACACAACGTAGCGCGATGGAATCGTCACATGCATAGTAAGGCGCGCACCTTTTGTACCCAAAGGCTCTTTAATAACTTGAACTAAAACTTCTTTGCCCGCATGGAGCAATTTTGTAATAGGAGGGATAACGATTTCATTATCAGGTGGTGTATCACCATTGAATATATTTTCAGCAGGAAACCGTAAATCGGATGCATGTAAAAAGGCTGCGCGTTCTTGGCCAATTTCTATAAATGCAGCTTCCATACCGGGTAAAACGCGGCACACCTTACCTTTGTAAATATTACCCACAATGCCTTGATTAGAGCTACGCTCCACCATGATTTCTTGAAGAATACCGTTCTCCAATAAGGCTACACGGGATTCTTGTTGGGTTACATTTATTAGTATTTCAGTCGCCATATTCTCCTAGCCTATTATTTTCTGAGACCTTTACACGACAGATATGACGAGAGAAAAATGTGCGTAATTTTTCAGATTTCTCATAAAAA
>CAYTRF010000146.1:3588-4680 GCA_964440065.1 uncultured Cocleimonas sp.
TATTTGACGAAATAGCACACGATTACGATTAAGCTTAACTTCGGTTTTATCATTATAAGTAATAGCAACCGCTGACAGAATTTCATGCCAACTTCCCGACATTTGCGAAAGCATGTGATGTGCGTGATCATAGCTTTCTGGTTTAACTAATAACTTGTTATTCAACACACCCAAAGTATCCGAACCGAGAACAGGGAGATTGTCTGGATTATTATCTTTATCAATAGCTTGAGATTTTTCAATAGCCAAACGTCGTACCAACTCCTCTGCTGACTCACCTTTTAAACCCGCTTCATTAATATCAACGGGTTGGACTCGATAGTTAATACCCATTTGATCCAGTAATTCAGCGCGACGAGGAGAGGCCGAAGCCAGTATTATGTCAGACATACTCACTAACCAGCCCGATGATAAGGATGGTTTTCAGTCACTGTGTAAGCACGATACAACTGTTCCGCTAAAATTACCCGCACCAAAGGATGTGGGAAAGTAAGGCTAGAAAGTGACCATTTCTCCTCTGCCATATTTAGTAACTCAGTCGTTAAACCATCAGGCCCACCTACCAATAAAGCAATATCCTGCCCGCTCATCATCCAATCTTGCATGCGGATAGCCAACTTTTCAGTACTCCATGATTGTCCTTTTACATCCAATGCAATGAGTCGACAATTATTAGGTATAGCTGCTTTTATTTTTTCAGCTTCTTTTTTCTTGATCGCTTCTATATTACTGTTTTTATTTCTTTTTTCTGCTTGGATTTCTTTTAGCTGAAGGGAACACTTAGCAGGCAGTCGATGCTCATATTCTTTGAAGCCTTGAGTTACCCAATCGGGCATTTTTGTGCCTATGGCTAGTAGATATATTTTCATTTGAGCATGAAAGCACACCCCCCTACTTTTTGCCAGTTTTATGCAAAATATGCCTATTATGTTGGTGGGCTTCTAAGAATAGAGCGTTGTAGGCATTCTGCTGTTTCCTTGAATATCGAATCGGGATTAGTCCCTAGCGGTCGCTGGCCTCGCTATCGCTCGGCTCGAATCAGTTTTGTGAACCAGTCCCTCGTTTTCTGCGAAATACAAAAAAAGCCCACTG
>CAYTRF010000147.1:0-4663 GCA_964440065.1 uncultured Cocleimonas sp.
CACCCTGCCGACCGCTCGGGCGAGCGATTCTGGTGTGATGACGGTGCATAGCATAAACAAACATTGACGCACCAAACCAGAAGATAAAGATTGGGAAAGGAATAAGGACAGAGGCTATATTTCCATAGCTAAAAAGCTTTGCTGCCTTTCTAGATTGCATCGCGGTTACGATTTTATTATTTTGCGTCATCTTAGGGATATTATCGATAGTTTGAAGATTATCTCCAAGTGTAAAGCTATCAGTGTCACTGTCAAATAACAAATATCAATTACTTTAAAATTAAATTTCGTTATAGAATCATCAAGACAAATATGATTGGTATTCACAAAGAAGTTTGTACAGAGTCAAAAGTACACCCCCCCACTTTTCGATGTTTTTTTAGCTAGATCCTAAATAAATAATAAGCGCAAAAAAAGCCGAGCTTTAACTCGGCTTTAATTACTATTTAGAAATAATTAAACTACAGACTATTCTGCCGCAGCTTCTGGCCTATCAACAAGCTCAATGTATGCCATAGGTGCATTATCACCTGCACGGTATCCACACTTGATAATACGAGTGTAGCCGCCTAAACGCTCTTTGTAGCGTGGGCCTAAATCATTGAATAATAAACCTACACACTCTTTATCACGAAGACGTGAAAACGCTGTGCGTCTATTATGAACAGAGTCGACTTTTGCACGAGTAATTAACGGCTCAGCCACTCTTCTTAACTCTTTTGCTTTCGCAACAGTTGTTTTTATTGCACCATTTTTAATTAATGCAACAGATAAACTTTGCAGTGTAGCTTTACGATGACTACTGTTACGACTTAGTTGACGACCAATTTTACGATGACGCATTTTTTAAACCTTACTATTCTATTTCAGTCTACAATTGTAGATTTTTTATTAAACTTTAAGTACTAACCTAGCTAACAATATGTGATTAGCCTACACGGACTTCTTGGCTATCTATAGATGCTGGTGGCCAGTTTTCTAAACGAGCACCCAGTGTTAATCCATGAGATGCTAAAATATCTTTAATCTCGGTTAATGACTTCTTACCTAAGTTTGGAGTTTTTAATAACTCAACTTCAGTTTTCTGTACTAAATCACCGATGTAATAAACTTGCTCAGCCTTCAAACAATTTGCCGAACGAACTGTTAGCTCAAGATCATCAACAGGACGTAGTAGTACAGGATCAATCTCTGGCTCTGGCTCTTCTTCTGGCTCTGGCTCAATAATCGTCAAGTCGAAGAACACGGCTAACTGTTCATGTAAAATGGTAGCAGCATCACTGATTGTTTCTTCAGCATCGACAGAACCATCAGTTTGTAGTTCAAGAATAAGCTTATCCATATCTGTGCGATTATCTACACGTGCGCTATCAACATCGTAAGAAACTCGAACAATAGGGCTAAAAGAAGCATCTAAAACCAGTGTTCCAAGAGGAAGTTCTGGTGAATCTGGGCCACGACGTACAGAAGCAGGTTGATAACCTCTACCCTTTTCTATTGTAATGCTCATTTCGATTTCAGCATCAGTGGTTATTGTTGCAATTACCGCATCGGGATCTACAATTTCAACATCGTGATCAAGCTGAATATCGGCAGCGGTAACAAGCCCGGGACCTTTTTTGCGTAAATCTAAAGTAACTTCTTCTTTTGCATTTAAACGAAAAGCAAGTTTCTTAAGATTAAGTAAAATATCAACAACATCTTCTTGAACACCGTCAATTGCTGTGTATTCGTGCTCTACACCTGTAATTTTTACTTCTGTAACTGCGCAGCCAGGTATTGAAGAAAGTAAAATTCTACGTAGTGCATTACCCAAAGTATGACCAAAGCCACGCTCTAAGGGCTCTAATACTATCTTAGATGTATAATTACCCAAGTCTTTAACTTGAATATTACGTGGTTTTAATAAATCAATTGATTTAGACACGATATAACCTCAATTATTATCTATCTCTTTAAAAGAGACTAAAAAGCTTACTTAGAGTAAAGTTCCACAATCAGAGACTCATTAATCTCTGCTGGTAATTCGTCACGCTCAGGCATAGCTTTGAACGTACCCTCAAGCTTCTTAAGATCAACTTCAATCCATTCAGGAAAGCCAACTTGATCAGCAACTGATACCGAATCATGGATACGGGTTTGTTTCTTTGCTTTTTCTCGAACAGAAACAACATCACCCGTTTGTACTTGATACGACGGAATATTTACAATACTACCGTTTACCGTGATAGCTTTATGACTCACCAATTGACGTGCTTCTGCACGCGTAGAACCATAACCCATACGATAAACAACATTATCAAGTCTTGACTCTAAAAGCTGTAACAAGTTTTCACCTGTAGAACCTTTAAGGCGCACAGCTTCTTTAAAATAGTTTCTAAATTGCTTTTCTAGCACACCGTAAATACGACGAACTTTCTGTTTCTCACGCAACTGAATTCCATAATCAGAAAGACGTGTGCGTCGATCACCATGAACACCAGGAACTTTTTCAAGGTTACATTTATTTTCAAGTGAACGACCGCGACCTTTTAGATAAAGATCAGTACCTTCACGACGCATTAACTTACATTTTGGTCCAATATATCTAGCCATAATATTCTCTCAGCTCCGACTAAACGCGGCGTTTCTTAGGTGGGCGACACCCATTATGTGGGATTGGTGTTACATCAATAATATTAGTGATTTTATAACCAATATTATTTAAAGCACGAACAGCAGATTCACGACCTGGCCCGGGACCTTTAACATGAACATCAAGATTCTTCAGGCCAAATTGTTTAGCAGCTTCGCCCGCTTTTTCAGCAGCTACCTGTGCAGCAAACGGTGTGCTCTTACGTGAACCACGGAATCCAGAACCACCCGCTGTCGCCCATGCTAAAGCATTACCTTGTCGATCTGTAATTGTAATAATAGTATTATTAAATGACGCGTGTATATGTGCTATACCATCACTTATCGATTTTTTAACTTTCTTACGTGTTTTAGTGGCTGTTGCCATCTTTAATCACCAATATTCTAATATTTAATCAATCAAATAATTTAACAATTATTTACGGATAGGTTTACGCGGACCTTTTCGAGTACGTGCATTTGTTTTTGTACGTTGACCACGTAGTGGTAAACCACGACGATGTCTTGTTCCACGATAGCAACCAAGGTCCATTAAACTTTTGATATTCATAGAAACTTCACGACGAAGATCACCTTCTACCATGAACTTACCAACTTCATTACGAATGCGTTCAATTTCATCTTCGGAAAGAGCACTGATCTTTGTATCAGGTGCTACCTTTGCCACTGTGCATATATCAGCTGCACGAGATCTACCAATACCGTATATAGACGTTAGTCCTATTACAGCATGCTTATGAACAGGGATATTAATACCCGCGATACGAGCCATCAAAACTCTCCAGACTGCTTGGAAAAGCGGGCAACAATACCCGATAATGCAGTGTTAATCAATAAAAAAAACATCTTAACCCTGACGCTGCTTATGGCGCGGATCTGTGCTACAAATAACACGAACTACACCTTTACGTTTTACGATGCGACAGTTACGACACATTTTTTTTACGGAAGCACGAACCTTCATGAGTTAAACCTCTAATAAAATATTTTGAGAAGAAATTACGTTTTCTTCCCTTTTTTTCCACCAGCTTTGAAGTTTGCTTTTTTCATCAAACCCTCGTACTGGTGAGACATCATATGTGATTGAATTTGAGCTACAAAGTCCATTACCACAATAACGATTATTAATAATGATGTACCCCCAAAGTAGAATGGGACATTCCATCCTAATATCAAAAACTCTGGTAGCAAACAAACTAATGTAATATAAATCGCACCAACGGATGTAAGCCTAGTCATTACGCCATCTATATATTTCGCTGTTTCTTTTCCTGGGCGAATTCCTGGAATAAATGCACCTGCTTTCTTTAGGTTATCCGCCGTTTCGCGAGAATTAAACACGAGAGCCGTATAAAAGAACGTAAAGAATATTATTGCAAGGGCATAAAATAAAACATATAAAGGCTGACCTGGTTGCAGCATTGTTACAAAATCCTTTAACCATTCAGCACCATTAGAATCAGAAACCCAACGTCCTAAACTGGAAGGAAAAAGGATAATACTTGATGCAAATATAGGGGGAATTACACCTGCCATATTTAATTTCAAGGGTAAGTGACTCGACTGACCCATTGCCATCTTTCGTCCCTGTTGCCTATTCGCATAGTTAACAGTTATTCTTCTCTGGCCTCGTTCAACAAAGACTATAAATGCTGTTACTAAAACCGCCATAGCCATAATAATAATTACGAAAGCTGGAGATAGTTCCCCATTTCTTGCAAGTTCTAATGTTCCACCTATTGCAGCAGGTAGCCCTGCAACAATTCCAGCAAATATAATAAGTGGAATACCATTACCAATTCCACGCTCAGTAATTTGCTCACCCAACCACATTAAAAACATTGTCCCAGTTACTAACGATACTACCGTTGTGATAGTAAACCCCGTACCAGGATATAAAGCGATAGTCTGACCACCACCTAAATCCTGTCCGCCTAAGGCTATTGCTATGCCTAAACTCTGGAACAGCGCCAAACCGACTGTTCCATAACGTGTATATTGAGTGATTTTACGCTTACCTGACTCACCT
>CAYTRF010000148.1:0-4648 GCA_964440065.1 uncultured Cocleimonas sp.
GTTGTTGCCGATACTATTCAAGTCGTCCCAGTAGAAGATAATACTACTACTACTGCGGCTGTTTCAGCCTCAAGTGGTGGATCAGTGAATTTATCTCTTCTTTTCTTTTTACTAATGCTGGTTTGTGTAAGATTAGGTCGGCGACAGTTTTCTACTCGTCACCTGATACGCTAATATTATTGGCTAGAGCTTTTATAGTATTTGTAGAACTTCTCAAAATCATAATTAAGCGATTTCAGTTTCTGTGTAAATTCAGGCACTTTTTGATAATAAACACCAATCATGGCAAGTTTTGCATTATTGACGGGAGATTTTGTAAACCAATTATCAAAGCGTTTGTCTCCACCCCAGCTTTTTTTCAGGCGGATATATTTTTGTTCTAGCTGGGTGAAAATATGTTGTTTTCCCTGCTCCATCTCCGAATTATTTTTCTTGGTCTTGTACAGCGCTTCAAGGTCTTTTCTTGTGGTAATAAGCAAATTAAAGAACTGCCATCTTTTTTTGAGATAATTTTTGTAGTGCATTACTTTCTCAGGATGTTGCTGTTTTAGCCAAAGTCTTGTGCCTTGTTCACCAATGGTGCTAGCGAAGGCTTCATTAAAGGCTGAATCATTTTTCTTAAAGAGTTTTTGGTGTGCCAATTCATGGAATACAACTTGGGCAATAGAAATTGTGCCACCGTTAAACATGGTGCTAACAATAGGATCATCAAAAAGCCCACCTGTTGAATAAGCAGGTGATGCGATGATGTGGGTATCGTGTCCTTGCTTTTTATGTTTTTCCGCTTCTCTATAGGCTCTCTCTTTAGAGAAATAAATTAAATAACTGGTGCAGCCAGCAATGGGGAAACAGGTTTGTATGGGTGAAATTGAATACTTAGGTGTCGCAATAACATTCCAGCTAATAGCCTCACGATTAAGCTCGACATAACTCGTGTAACTATTGTTTCTGGGTAACTTGAGATTGTCGCTAGCGAATTTTCGAATGCTTTGTACTTGCCTGATTTGATCTTTGCGTTTAGCAGAAACGGAGGTGTCTTTAAGAACTTCAGTGAGTGCTGTTCGTTGACTCATTAGTGCCATATGACCTTTGGCTCCTTGTAAGTAATAACTTGTTGTACTACAAGCAGTCAGAAGGTTCAGGCTGATAATGAATAAAATGATTTTAATGGTTATATCCTTAAGGGTTTATCATAAAAAATCATCGAAAAGTGGGGGGGTGTACTTTCTATTGATTTAGTTGATTAAAATAGCGAAATACAGAGTGAGACCTTTGCACGAGTCAGTGACGAAAGAAAAATTGGGTGAAGTTTCACTGATTGAGGCAGGAAATGAAGCTAATAACGGGTTATTAGCAAGTTTTCTAACGAAAAGCAGTGGAATTTCAACCATTTTTACTCGTCACCTGATTCGTGCAAAGGTCTCAGTATATATAAAATCTCCTTCACTCGTGCGGATAACGAATGAAGGAGTCCCGAGGTTTGTTTTAATTATTATTTTGGCCCTATAACAGGGTTACTCCCTTGCCAATCCTGTGTCCAAAGATCACCGTTGTGCATATAAAAAACATCATCGTTTATAATGACGCTACGGTCATTGAAAACGTTTCTGTTTGATCCGTTAGCATTGACATTAACAATCAAAGCTGGGATTTGCTCAATTTGTTGGCTATTAATATCCACTTCAAATCGGTACAACCCCGTATTTGTGTGGCTGTAAAAATTAGCAGCTTCTGGTGAACTGGTAAATTGTGGCTGACTTGAATGTAACTGTACGGGAATAGCTACACGATATTTATCGTTCACTCTAAGCCCGGTTAAGCCGTGATGAGTATAAAGTGCAGTGGATTCTGTGCCACGCTTACCCAAGATAACTTTATCAGCTTCACGAGGATTTGCAGGATCGCTTATATCAACTAAAGATAGTTTTACGCCTTGATACCACGCACCTCGTCCATCGCCACCAAAGCCTCCTATTTGGGCAGGAACAGCATCTTTACCAACGCCTAATAATAAATTTTCGCTGATTGGATGCAGGTATTCTGAATAGCCATCTATCTTAAGCTCTCCTGCGATTTTTGGATCAGTCGCATCACTCAAGTCAATAACATAAAGTGGGTCGGTGACTCTGAAAGTAACGATGTAGGCACGATTACCAATAAAGCGAGAAGCGTAAAGCTGCTCCCCCGGTAAGCCGATAGGTTCTGGGTGATCGGCATTGGGCAGTTTTGAAACGAGTTGTAGTGATTTATTGCTGGTATTCTCTTTTAAAATACTGACTGACACGGGGGATTGGGCAATGATTTCAGTAGCAGGTGCTGGTTGACTCGTTTCTGTACCTGTACTTATAGGTGGCGGTGCATCACTGTCTAAAGGCTCTACGGGTAAGGAGACGAAAGGTACAGCCCACTGGTCTTCATCGAAAGTCACCACACGCAGGAAACCTTCATATTCACTAAAGCGAAAAGATTTACTGTCTTGACGAAAGCCTAGATGTCCATCAACTTCACCTGAGCCACGATAATCAAAAGCTAATCCATCATAAGAAAATTTATGAATATCCGTGGTGATCTGGTTGTTATATTCAGCAACCCCAGACAATGCCTGATAATCCCAACGCGTAGTGGCTAGATACAAAGCATTTTGAGAGGCATAAATGGCCTCAGCTGAGCCAACATAACATTGACTGTTTATTTGGGGCGATTCCGAAGTAAGATCAACGGCGATTAAGGTGATAATATCCGTTGAACCTTGCTGTCCATTTCCTAAGTAGCAATTCTCAGGTGCAACAATGGGCTGGCTCTCATTAACTCCAATGCGAAAACTGGGTAGGAAGTCTTCATTATTTGTCGTTGCCAAAGCCACGTCATCCGTGTATTGATAAGCGGGGTAGTGGCGCAGTACCATATACAAGGTATTTCCATTACGTCGGCTATCTATTAGTTGTCCTTCAAAGCTTAATTTTGTGGTTACAGAGGCATTGCTAGGATTATTAATATCAACAAATAGCACATCCGTTTCTTGATGAGCAAAGTAGGAACTATCAAACCAATGGGTGTAATAATTTTGTTTTTTTGATGAGAGAGCAATCAAACGTTTTTGATCTTCGTGTAAATATAAGCCCGTAATATTCCACGGTTTATCAGTATCACTTAAACTTTTTATTTCAATAAGACCTTGAACTCCTTGGGTGTCCATAATCCGTATAATATCTGATGAAACTTGAGTGTTTTCTGGCGCAAAACTTTGGGATACATTGGGTTCTATGCCGGTGTTGGTAACTGGCCCAAATGAGTTAGGCTTTTTTACCGTATAAAGATAGCGACCATTCGTCTTGATTAAATCAGCCTCATCAACGCCTAATTCTTGAATATTTGTCGTTGAAAAGCCTGTGTTTCCACTACTTGAATTTGCTGTTACTGCGGGGAGAGATGAGAACTCAACGTTTATAGAATCAGAATCAAATGAGTTACTGCGTTTAATAGCATCTTGAAAGTAAGCAAGTAAGGTCTCTTCATTACTACGGATAAGTTTGCTTTGTACCGCTGTTATTGATTCCGTTAAATCAATAAGAGTTTGTGCGGCGCCATTTTTAAAGAGTATTTCTGTAATGGTCTTGTCGACTTTATAGGCTAATGCATAATTCGCAATATCACTTGTTCCGATTTCTGGTACTTGGCGATTAATGACCACAATTATTTTATTGTTTTCAACTACGGGTGCTTGTGGTGTCAATATTATTGATCCTGATGGTTCTGTTATCCTAAATAAAATAAGATTTTCTGTATCATAGTTTATTACGGGTAATTGTATTTGTTGTAGAAAATCAGCCTTGTTATTCCAAGCACTTTGTTCATTTACGTCACTAATAAACTCAT
The DNA here is from genome assembly GCA_964440065.1 of uncultured Cocleimonas sp. Lineage (GTDB taxonomy): Bacteria > Pseudomonadota > Gammaproteobacteria > Thiotrichales > Thiotrichaceae > Cocleimonas. The sequence continues at coordinate 3,877 of CAYTRF010000148.1, forward strand.
TAAATTCAGCTTGAGAATGGATCACTGACGTTTCAAAATTTGAATAGCCATGTTCACGAAATGGAATTGTTACTCTTAAAATAGTATTTTCTGTGGTAATAGAGTTTGGAGCAACACCATCATCAGGTTGTATGCCTGTACCTCCTATCCCATCACCACCACAGGAGGAAAGTAAAATAAGACTGGCAATTAAAAAAAGCGATTGGAGTATTTGTTTTATCGTCTTCATATTAAAATCCTGTTAAGTAATTCTTTATTATTTATTTTGGTCTTGATGGTAAGCATAAAGACCCATATTGATTCGTTGTTTAGAGCCACTCTTATTCATATCGAGTTGTTTTAATTGGGATGCGCGGTCATTCAGTTTCTTTAATAAACTCATGCCATGTTCTTTAACCATTTGGTTTAATTCGGCAATGGACTCAGCACTTAAATCATCATAATAAACACAGCGTTCAAAAAACTCAGGCGAATCATTGAGTAAGTTTTGTGATGATGCGCTTAAATGATCCGCCACGTTATGACCAAGAAAGAAGGCTTTTTCATTTTGACTTTCTTTCGGGATATACGCATCAGTACATAATTGAACGAGATCGCCATTAAACTTTATAAGCCCAAGATTAAGCCATTCGTCTAATACCACTCTCGAACGAATATCTTGCTTGCAGATTGTTTTAACTAATTCTTCAAAAGAGGGCTTATGTTTATCTTTCAACGGAAGCAGTAAGGGCTTCCCATCATTATCTAAAAACCGAGGCTCTTTAACCCACTT
>CAYTRF010000149.1:0-4637 GCA_964440065.1 uncultured Cocleimonas sp.
GATTTGACCTTGGTGCTTTTTGGTTAAGTAGCGAAATTCTGTATCTAACTCAAAACCATGGTCAACATGTTGAGAAAAGGTCAGTGTGGCATCGTAGTTTGGAGCGAGATTAAAATAATATGGGACAGAAATACCTGAGTTTGATTGAAAGCGAATGTTGGGTGTTAAAAAGCCAGATAAACGTTGATCATTTAAAGGAAACTTCATCCAAGGAAAATATAAAACGGGAACATCGGCAATATTTAACGTAACGTTTTTGGCGATGCCAATTTGGGTTTTATTGTTTAACTTAATATCTGATGAAGCAAAACTCCAACTATTATTACCCACAGGACAGGTTGTAAATGTGGCATCGTCGAGTTGAAGATGATCCTGATCAATCAGTCGTATTTGTTTGCTACTTCCACGAGCAGCACTGCTTATTTGGTATTCAGCCCCTTCAATAATACCTGATTGTTTTTTTAAGTCGTAACGTAAAGAATCACTTTTGAATTTTCCATTTGCGGTGGAAAAAATCACATTCCCTGTTGCATTTACGATAGATGTTTGACGGTTAAAATTAGCGTTGTCAGCATTAAATTGATTATTATTTTGTTGAATGATGACATTGCCTTGTAGGGTAGAATCCCCTTTCGTGCGGATATCTCCCGTGTCAGCTTCTAGATAGATAGCATCAGGGGAAGGGTTATCTGTGATTTTTTCTGGGTTGTTTGTTAGGTTGCTGGCATAATTTTTATTAGCTTCGCATTGTCCCCACTGGGCTTTATCATCCAATGGTTCTGCAAAGCTCTTACTCATGGGAGCAAAGAGATTAACAATACAAATTGAAGATAAAATAAAAGTTTTGGGGAAAGTAAAATTCACGTGTTGATTATATTGGTCTTAGTGATTAAATCTAGAGTCTTTTTACTGTATAGCGTCTATTTTTATTTATTGTATACCCTTTGTTTAATAAGAAAAGTTATCTAGACTTTTGGGGTAGTTAATAGTGAAGTAGTTGAACCGTATTGTAGATGGTTTGTTTTAAAGGGTATTGGTCTATTTAAGTGATATTGTCTACTTAAGTGATATTTGCAACATAGAAGCACACCCCCCCACTTTTCCGTGTTTTTTTACTGCATTCAAGTGGGGGTGTGTGCTTTATAAGCTGTTTCTAAGCCACCTGTGAATCAAACACTGTCACAGGAATAATGCCATTAAATGCAGGATGATCACTTTGAATCTTTAAGTGACCTGCCAATACATTGGGTATCGGAGAGCTATCTTGGATTAAGTTTGCACTAATTGCTTCTACTTCAAATGATAGCCTTTCACCCGCTTTAATAACCACACCATTATTCACTTTATTTACCTTTACCACCAGTGAACCATTGACATGCTCTAAGCCAACTGGGGTGATTTTATCCAGTGTAATTGACTCGTCCGTTAAATTCATTAGGGATACAATTTCTTTACCACGGGTTTGTTGCTGGTAGATGGTAATATCGCAAGTCGGTAGGGCAGATGCTGTTCTATCAACTTCTGTTACTGATTTGGAAAATGTTGCCATCGCAGCTGTTGAGCTTAAACCTGCTGCCACTGTTGTAATACCGTATCCAATACCTTTCAAAAGGTTGCGACGTGATTGATTGATCATTTTTGTACCTCTACATTTATTTCTATATTTAGTTTTGTATATTAGTTCTAGTTTAGTTAACAGTATCGCGTATAATTAGCTGTCATCACAATAGTTGTTATAACAAGTATATGTCTGTAAAACGAAAAAGTAAAGAGCAAGTCGCTAAAAGAACGATCGAGGGTGACGTTTTTATGGAAGCCGTGCGCTTTAGTGATCACATGCTGGCGGAAATAAATATATTGCTATCCATTTGGGGAATGACCGCTGTGCAGTATTACGCGCTACGCGTTTTATATGTCCACGATACCGATGGTTTTGGTTTACCCAGCGGGGAAGTTGGCAAACTTTTGCCTACACGGGTGCCTGATGTGACGCGCTTATTGGATCGCTTAGCGGATAAAGGCTGGTTGATTAGGGCGCGCGATCAAAATAATCGGAGAGTGGTGCGTGCACAACTTACCAACATTGGATTCGAATTGGTTGAGTCGGTTGATGCACCCTTAAAAGAGCTTGAGAAAAAATTACTTGAGCGTTTAAATGATGCTAATAAGAAGACATTAAAAGAATTGTTAGAGCAGGTTTCAAGTCCCTCATCAAACGCGCTTGATTAAGGTTTCAACAGAGGGCAATTTGTTTTGTTAGTAGTGATTTTTAATTATATTTATTTCAATATAATCAGCAATTTGCTGCAGGTTGTTTATGTCTAGTATATCAAGACTATTGGGATATTTTTCTTCTAAGTCATGGTCTAGCGCAATAGCAATAATATTGGGATCAGTGGGGTAAAGAGTGGGTTTTCCCAAGCCTTTACGGTGTAATTCAATCTTCGGTAAATCTGCATGTTTGAAGCCTTCGACTAAAACAAAATCTAGGCTGTCCGTTTGTAAGTTAGTCAGTGCATCAGCAAGGCTTGGTTCTTCTTGTTTTTCTGGCTGTTCAATGATGATAGCCGTTTTATTAGGTGATGCGATGACCATTTGGCTCGCTCCAGATTCACGTAAAATAAAACTGTCTTTACCTGGTTTATCAATATCAATATTGTGATGGGTACGTTTTATCACACCTATTCGATAACCTTTGGCTTTAAACAAAGGGATTAATTTACTCAGTAGCGTTGTTTTACCCGTGCCGCTGTAAGCCGCAAAACCAAGTAAAGGTAAAGGGAAGTTTGTCATATCGTAAGGTCTTCCTTTCGATTAATATTGAAAAAAGCATCGGGTTGATCTGAGAAATCAACTAAGCTGGTTTTATGTCCAGCATACCAAAGGTCAACTTTTCGATCACCATTGGCGAGATAGGCCTCAAGGCTATCAATGAGTACAACAGGAATCATGGCGTAAACGGGTTGTAAACGGTCACCATTGTGCGCTACGGCAATGTTTAGGGAGTTGTTTTTAAGTTGCGCTGTCATGCGTGATACTAAATCCAGTGGTAACAGGGGGCCATCGCAAGGCAGGGTGACAATGTAATCAGTTTTGACTGCTTTCATCGCGGTGGCAAAACCCGCTAATGGCCCTTGAAAGTTACTTAAATCGTCATTAATAACCGAGTAACCTAATTTTTTGTATCGCTCTTGATTACGATTAGCATTGATTAAAATATGGTCTACTTGAGGTTTAATTCGCTCGATAACGTGCTCAATTAAGTTTTTACCTTGGTATGCAACAAGACCTTTGTCTTGAGATCCTAAACGCTGACCTTTTCCACCCGCGAGTATCACGGCCGTTATATTTTTTTTACTGATGCTCATTTAATAGTAAGTTTTTGTTATTGGGAAACAGCCATATTTACGTTGCACTCATCGAGTGTATCAATTTTAAAACATTTTAATTGATTATCCTTGCATATTGTTTTTAGTTACAAGTGTCCTTAGCCACCAGTGGCACTCATATGACGCATGATAATGGGTTGCTCATTAAGATTAAAATCATGGCCTTTGGGTTTGAGTTGCATGGCATCAATAATGGCTGATTTTAAGGCTTCATCGTCATTGGGATTGGCGCGAACCACTTTGCGTAAATCTATTGAGTGTTCTTGTCCTAAACATAAAAGTAACATGCCTTCTGCGGTCACGCGAACACGGTTACAGTCATCACAAAAGTTGTGACTATGGGGGGAGATAAAACCAATTTTACTGTGTTGATTGTCGTCAAAGCGGTAATACTTTGCGGGTCCGCCCGTTGTTTCTGTTGTGGCAGTAAGCACATAATGGTTTTGTAATAATTCACGAAGCTTATCACTTGAATAATAGGTTTTAGATCTATCGTGATCACCAATTTCACCTAAAGGCATTTCCTCAATAAAACTAATATCCATATTTCGCTGACGTACAAATTCAACTAAATCAAGTATCTCATCTTGATTGTAACCGTTCATAATAACCGTGTTTAGCTTGATACTTTGGAAGCCAACGTCTAGTGCGGTTTCAATGCCTTTGAGGGTTTTTTCTAGTTTTCCATTACGGGTAATTTGTTTAAAGCGGTCAGCTTTTAAAGTATCCAAACTAATGTTAATACGGGTGACGCCAGCATCTTTTAAGGGTTGTGCATACTTTTCCAATAAGGTTCCATTAGTTGTAACTGTTAAGTCCTCTAAACCTTCCAACTCGCCCAATGATTTAAATACGCTTATAATATTTCGGCGGGTCAATGGCTCTCCACCTGTGAGACGAATTTTGTTTACACCTAAATCAACAAAGACTTTTCCAATACGATTTATCTCTTCTAAGGTGAGTAATTGCTCGCGTGGTACAAACTTCATATCTTCTGACATACAATAAACACAACGCAGGTCACAGCGATCCGTTACGGACAATCGAACATAAGTGACTTGTCTGCCAAAGCGATCTACTAATTGTGGTTTTGGACTGGTGTCCAAAGCTTGATTTGTCATAATGGAGTTCTTATTTCTGTTTAAACTTAGCTTTATATAGCATAGCAATATTTGTACCTTTTTATTATATATCTTAAGGGCACCTCTATTAATTAGGCATTTCATCTGCGAGCTTTCAAACGGTCAG
>CAYTRF010000150.1:0-4629 GCA_964440065.1 uncultured Cocleimonas sp.
AAGCAGTGAATTTTTAGTCATTTTTACTCGTCATCTGATTCGTGCAAAGGTCTCAGTTTATATCTTTCACAAAAAATGATCGAAAAGTAGGGGGGTGTGCTTTTAAACGCTTTAAAGAATTAAACTTTTCTCGCTCATGAAAAAACGCTCTTCATTCGTTAACGGATCGATAAAAGCAATCGACTTAGCCAATAACTGCAAGGGTTGAGAGTAGTCTTCCCCTTTGCAGGGTAATAGCACAGGATAAAAGGGATCATGCAAAATAGGAATTCCTAGCGACATCATATGAACCCTTAACTGATGCTGTTTACCTGTCAGAGGTTTAAGGATATATTTGGCTAAATTGCCTTTTACTTGTTCTATATCAATCGTTGTTTCAGAGTTAATTTCCCCTTCTTGTTCTTCCATAATAAAGAAGTGGTTACTCTTCGCTATTCTACTTTTGCGCGTAAGTGGAAATTGTAAATCAGTCTTAGCCGCTACGGCTTGGTAGACCTTTTTCACCAGTCGTTGTTGAAATAACATTTGATATGCCCCGCGTACCTCAGGATTATTAGTAAACATCACTACTCCCGCAGTTTCTCTATCAAGTCGGTGGATAGGGCTGATGTCTTCATTTTGATAATGATGTTTTAAACGCGCTAGTAAACTTTCTTTTACAAAACGACCTGTTGGTGTTACCGGGATAAAATGGGGTTTATCGACAACGATGATGTTGTCATCTTTAAACAGGATTTTTTCTTTAAAGGGAATTTCAGGCTCATCGGGGATTTCACGATAATAAAAAAGAAATAATTCCTCTGCGTAGGGTGAATCCTTGGTAATAGCTATGCCGTGTTGATCAACAATATCACCCCGTAACATGCGCTCTTTTAGGATTGATTCATTAATGTAAGGAAAACGTTCGATCAAAAATTCTAGAATAGTACGCCAGTTAGCATCACTATTATTAGCCTTCTTTTTTGGTAGCCAAACGCGACTAGCAGTAATTCCATGACGCATAGGCAAGGGGGATTTTAATTTATTTTTCGCCACACTTATGTTGCCTCATCATCAGTGGCAATGTTGTTCAACCATCTGATAATACGCTGGTCAATCCAGTATTTAGCATGAAAGGGCGACTTGCCATTAATGAAACCTACATGCCCACCATTTTCTGATAGCTCTAAATGTACGTGCTCTGATAATTCACTTTCATCTGGCACAGTATCTTCCCACATAAAGGGATCATCTTTAGCATGAAGGACTAGCGTGGGTTTTTGAATGGATTTTAAAAATTGTCGGCTACTGCATTTATTGTAATACTCATCAGCTCCTGAAAAACCATGCAGTGGTGCTGTGATTTGATCATCAAAAGTGAAAAATGTATTGAGTTCTTTGGCATTCACATTTAATGGCGAAGGTTTGTGTTTAAACTTATCTTGGTACTTTTGTTGGCAAGAGGTTAGCAGGTGTTTTTGATAGACCCGTGAGAAGCTTTTTTCTAAACGATCTCCAGCATCGGCCAATCGAAATGGGACTGATACCGCTACAGCGGTTTGTGTTCTAGCATTCTTTCCGTTTTCTCCAAGCCACTTAAGCAGCACATTACCACCTAATGAAAAGCCTAGAACAGCGAAAATATCTTGTTTGAACTGTTCTTTAATGGCATCAATTACACTTTCTAAATCAGCCGTATCGCCACTGTGATAGCTACGATCTAATCGGTTGAGTTCATCGCTACAACCGCGAAAATGCATAAAAACAGCGCCATAACCCGCTTGATCTAAGTGTTGCATTAAGGGTTTTGCGTAGTGCGAATTTAAGGAGCCTTCCAGACCATGCATGATCAATACAATGGGTTTGTGTTTTAAGTCAGTAATGGCTAAATCGACAAAATCACCGTCGGGTAATTCAATCCGAAGTTTACGGGTTTGGATCTCAGGCAAGTGCTTAAAAAAGCTAGACCAGAGCGTTTGTAAGTGGGTATTTTTTAACCACCAAGCGGGTTTGAATTCACTGTTTAGAATCGGCATGAGGAATCACGTTACCAAATATCTTTTGGTTTATTGGTATCACACTTAATACAATTAAGAGAAGCGCCTAACTTCTCAGTTCTACCTTTTTCAGTCATTGTCCAAGGGCGATTTACAAAGGGTGGCTGATGTCTGATATGTTGACCATGATGACATTCCAATTCTGCAACCCAATCTTTCTCTTTATCAAGGTGGTAGCCTGTAATTTTACGTTTCATGGTGAGAGTATATTGATAACAATGTTGTCAGACTAGGAATAAAAAAAGCCCTCGTCTTTTTTAAGAGAAGAGGGCTTGTCGATACTAGAACTTGAGACCTTTGCACGAGTCAGTGGCGAAAGAAAAATGGGCTAAAATTTTACTGATTGAGGCGGGAAATGAAGCTAATAACGGGTTATTAGCCAGTTTTCCAACGAAAAGCAGTGAATTTTTAGTCATTTTTACTCGTCATCTGATTCGTGCAAAGGTCTCAACTTGTTAATTACATAAGTGGAATCATTAACAAGGCAACAATATTGATAATCTTAATCAAAGGATTAATCGCAGGGCCAGCCGTATCTTTATAGGGATCGCCAACCGTGTCACCCGTGATTGCAGCTTTATGAGATTCTGAGCCTTTGCCACCGAAGTTACCGTCTTCGATATACTTTTTCGCATTATCCCACGCGCCACCACCTGTAGTCATGGATATAGCAACAAATAAACCAGTGATAATTGTTCCTAGTAATAAACCACCCAGTGCTTGTGGGCCTAATGTTAGTCCAACGATAAGAGGAGCAAAAATAGGCAATAAAGAAGGAACAATCATTTCTTTAATCGCGGATTTAGTTAATATATCAACGGCACGCGAGTAATCAGGCTCTTCAGTATAATCCATAATACCCGGCTTTTCTTTAAACTGACGTCGCACTTCTTCAACCACTGCCCCCGCTGCTCGACCAACAGCTTCCATTGCCATCGCGCCAAAAAGATAAGGAATCATGCCACCGATAAATAAACCGATAATAACCATGTGGTTGGATAAATCGAAGGTCAAATGTTGACCCGTATGCTCAGACAATCCATGCGTAAAATCAGCAAATAATACTAATGCCGCAAGTGCTGCAGAACCAATAGCGTAGCCTTTAGTGACCGCTTTGGTGGTATTACCAACCGCATCTAAAGCATCAGTAATTTCTCTGACTTCTGGTGGTAGATCAGCCATTTCAGCGATGCCACCAGCATTATCGGTAATCGGCCCAAAAGCATCCATAGCAACGATAATTCCTGTCATAGATAGCATGGAAGTTGCTGCAATAGCGATTCCGTATAAGCCTGCAAAGTAATGTGCTGTCCAAATACCAAAACAGATAACCAATAAAGGTAAAGCCGTTGAGCGCATTGAAAGCGCAAGACCAGCGATCACGTTAGTACCGTGTCCTGTCGTTGATGCTTTCGCTAGATTAATAACCGGTTTAAAAGAGGTTGAAGTATAGTAATCAGTTACTACTACCAAAAGAGCCGTTACCACCAAGCCAATCAAGGCGCTGTAGAAAAGAGATATAACAGAATACGTCGTACCGTCCTTTGCAGTGAGTCCATCCATTAGCCATAAAGTGACGGGATAAAAGGCAATAGCCGCTAAAACAGCAGAAACAATCAGTCCTTTATACAGACCTTTCATTACGTTTTTATCCGGACCTACTTTAACGAAAAAAGTGCCGATAATAGAGGCAATGATCGATACAGCGCCTAAAACTAAGGGATATATTAAGGCATTATTATTGACGCCAAAAGTAATTGCACCTAACATCATAGTGGCGATTATAGTCACCGCGTAGGTTTCAAATAAATCTGCTGCCATACCTGCACAATCACCGACATTGTCACCTACATTATCTGCAATAGTTGCAGGGTTACGGGGGTCATCTTCAGGGATTCCTGCTTCAATTTTACCCACAAGGTCAGCACCAACATCCGCTCCTTTAGTGAAAATACCCCCACCTAAGCGAGCGAAAATAGAAATTAATGAGCCACCAAAAGCCAAACCAATTAAAGGTGAAAGGCTTAATTTATCACCTTCAGGAGTCATTACTCCAAGCAGGTATACAAAAGCAGTTACACCAAACAAACCTAAGCCAACGACTAACAAACCCGTAATCGCACCACCGCGAAACGCTACTTGCATCGCCGGGTTTAGACCATCTCTAGCGGCTTCTGCTGTACGCACGTTAGCTCTAACCGAAACATACATGCCAATAAAACCAGCGAGACTTGATAGCACTGCTCCAACAATAAAACCAAGGGCGGTCATGGCATCAAGAACATAAAAAATAACCACGGTGAGAACAACACCAACGGCACCAATAGCACCATATTGACGTTTGAAGTAGGCTGATGATCCCTCCTGAATAGCCGATGCTATTTTAATCATTTTCTCATTTCCATCAGGTTTAGCTAACACCCAACGTATCGAGTAAGCACCGTATACGAGTGCTGCAAACGAGCATGCGATTGCAAGTAAAATTCCAGCGGTCATTATTAATCTCCTAGTTGTTTAGTTTTTATGAGACCTTTGCACGAGTCAGTGGTGAAAGAAAAATCGGGTGAAATTTCACTGATTGAGGCAGGAAATG
>CAYTRF010000151.1:0-4625 GCA_964440065.1 uncultured Cocleimonas sp.
CAAGCAAAGCACTAAATATTGCGCCGATCTTCGTGGAAAATATCGGCAGTTTTAGCAAGCTAAAAATAATTAGACTTGATCAGAGCTTTCCTTAATAACCCAAACGCTGCACCAACCAAAAAGAGGCTAATAGTGATATAGCCAATGAGCCTCCTTTTAAAATAGCTCCTTGGTACACCTTGGTTTTCCTCACGCTGTAAGCTAATGGAAAGATTAGTAGTAAAATTAATCCCTGCCCTATTTCCACACCTACATTAAATCCCAGTAACGACAGCACTAACGATCCATTATTGAGGTTTAAGTCCCCCAAAACACTGGCAAAACCAAAGCCGTGAATTAAGCCGAATAGGAATGCTATGCTCCAACGCGCATGGGTGAAAATCGGTTTAATATTATTAACCGCAACAATGATCACTGATAGGGCTATTGCTGATTCAACCCATTTTGTAGGCAAGGAAATTATGCCCAATGTTGCTAAAGAGAGCGTTATCGAATGTGCTACGGTAAAGGCTGTGACCACTTTTAGTAAGCTCACTATGGCTGGTTTTAATTTATCTACCCCCTGCCATTTTTTATTTCTATAAAGCAACACAGCAGGAAGCATTAAAGTGATCACAAATAAAATATGATCAAAACCCATTAAAATATGCCAGATGCCTTGTTTAATAAAGGTGATGAAATTTCTTAAACCACTTTTCCTATCACTCAAATTAATCATCTTAGTTTCAGGACTTGCGATATAGGACTCCGTTACACCACCACGCTGATCCAAAATAACACCACGATGATTCGCATCTTCTGCAAATAATAAAGAATACTTAATGCTTAATAGACCACTGTTGTCTTCACAATCAGGTAGTAAATTTAATACCGCATAATTACCGTCGGTATGATCAACCACTTGCAATACACTACTGTTTAATCGGCAAGATTTGTTGTTTTTTTGTAAGACTAAATTTGAAAGTGCATAAGCACTGATTTCATCTTGTTTATTTTTTAACTCCGCCCACGTTATTTTTTGATCACGGTTTTCATCAATTCCTAGAACATACTCTAGATCACGAATGGCTATATCCCATCTAATAGTGGTTTGTTTGTCCGCCTCATTAATAAACAGAAAACTACTGCTTGGTGTATGCGCGGTCGCACTCAATGAAAAAAGCAATAAAATCCACATTAACAACGTTCTACGCATCTTGATCAACCTTTAAAAGTCGTTCAATTCGAATATCTTGTAGCTGAGTTTCTTGTATCCAGTCACGTATGGTTTTTATATCTTCTATCGATTGTGTCGCTACCGCTAGCCGTAATAAAATTAAAGCATCGTCGGGTTCTTTTTGAGTTTTCCAATTTTCTTTAGCTAATGTTAACGCTTTATCTAAATCTCTATCAAATGTTAATAAATAGAGTGCTTCATCACGCTCATGCAGTTTGCTTGCTCTTAAACTAGCTGCCTTAAAGCGTGACTCAATTAAATATTGGTATCGTTTTGCATTCTCTGAATCTGAATCTGTATTTCTACTGGCAATTGCCAAGCGAAGGAGTAAAGCAGTATCACCCTCTTCATCATTTAATAAGGTCACAACTTCGCCTGCTCTGTTTGTCTCTAATAAGAAATCGCTGTAAACACGAAGTAAATAGGCATCTCGCACGGGCAGTGCCAAAGCTTGTTTAAAGAGCTTTTCTGCATCTTTATTGTTACCTAGTCGTAATGCAGTTTCAGCGCTGATGCCTACCACCCACTGTAATAAGTCAGGCCTAGCTTTCCCCAGTTGTAAGGCTATCGCTTGTTGCATGTTGTAAGCACGCTCGGCTGAACCTGTAAGCCCAAGAACTTGGCTATAACAAAGAGTAGAAAGCCATGAGGAATTACTACGAGAAAGAGCTGAGCAACTGGCGCGAGCGGATTTATAATCACCTCGAACCTGCTGAATTATAGAGAGGGTCAACCATGCTTGAGTATTTTTGGGTTGACGTTTAATGAGTTGTTTTAAATCATCAAGTGCTCTTTCGTATTCATGCTTTTGTTGATTTAACGTCGCTCTTAACAGTAACACCTCAGAAGGTGGGTTTTGCTTTTCCCACCATGGTTTTAATACTGCTTGCGCATAACCGTAATAGCGCACATCAGTAAACTCGCGGGCTATTTCTATATAAGCTCTGGCTAGTTTTGATGCGAGGACAATATTATCGGGTGATGCTTTGAGTTGTTTTCTTAGACTTTTCAGCTTAGCTGAGTCATTTGTATTGGAGGAAGTAATCGATGCTAATATTTCACCATCATTAATAGGTATTCTTGGCTCGCCGGCAAATGAATAACTGACAAGACTAAACAATAACAGCAGTGAGAAGCCAAAATGGCTCCACACTGTTTTTGATTTATGATTTAAAAAAATCACTGCTAACCATCTTCAGCACGATCAATAGCATCAGTAAGTGATTCACCATTCTCTATTTCTAGTGGTTCATCACCATCAAACAAAGCATTGATAACCTCCCTTAAATCATCAGCATTTCCAATTACTCCTGCTTCGTCATTTGCATCCTGCGCTGCTAAGTTTTTTAGCTGATTTGGCACAGGATCTGGTATCGGCGTGGGGTCTGGCGTAGGATCAGGTGCTGGGTTTGGAGTAGGATCAGGTGTTGGAGTAGGACTTACCACAATATTATTTTCATCGCTTCCATGACACGCCACCAATCCAAACATCAGTAATACTAAAAGTATTAAATTTTTCATTTTATTTACCTCCGTTTAGTTATTAGGTGATCCAGATATTGGCGTAGTCAAATATGGAAAGACATCATCAAACTGTGCCGCATTTTGAATAGCACCATCGGTATAAGGAAGGTCACCACTAGGTGCATCCTCAGGAGTGCAAAGTCCTAAACCTAAGTGACATAAAAGTCCCATGGCGACACGCAAACTAGCATCGGTAACATCATCACCTGGGCGACGACCATTTGGAAAGCCTGCAACATCACCTGCCGCCACTCCTAAATTATTTTGATCCGCTTTAGGTGTAACAGGAAGAGTAGTATTCAAGCGTTGCATCTCACCCACCGAGCCATTGGCATTAACTCCTTCAAGACCTGTTAAGAATGCCGCTACTAAATCAGGACGATTTTCAATGGTTGGAGCGGTTACACCAAATAGGACATTTAGAATTATTGGTAGCGTTGGCTTTGTCACATAGTCAATAAACTGACCATCATCCTTTGGCTCACTTGAATTAAACTTATTTTTATCAGGTAATCCGATAACCACTTCATTCACTAATGGCATTCCTAAACGAGAAACCTGCGTCCAAGCCCCACCGCTAACTGATGGTTGACCAAAAGTAGGTGTTGGATCAAGCACGCGTACTTGAGGTAAACTAGATGTCATCCAGCCACCAATAATCCCATTTGTATTTCCGCCTGTTAAGCAATTGATAGGAACTTCTAAAGCAATCGTAGTAATATTTTTATTATCAAGAATATTGGCTTCACCATCCACTTCACCAAGTGGGTTGGTATTTACCAAATCAAAAATCTCACCTAAATTAACAGCAAAAGATTCTTTGCGTTGACCCACAAAAACACGACCATCATTAGCGTTCGCTGGACATCCCGCAATAGAAACATCATAGATAAAGGAGTTTGCATAATCAACATAGGGCTGAGTGCTAAAGGTCTTATCCCCCACATTATCCAATGGTTTGCCAAACATCGTGCTGCCATCACTGCTTTTGCTAATGCTTGACTTTGTACCAGTGCGTCGATCACCACTAATCATATTAACGGTATAAGACTCTTTAAAGTTTAAAGCACTATCATCAGAAGTACTAACGGGCCCAATATTCTTTTGTGGAACTGCAACGCCATTTATTGCAATACCGGCTCCACCATTTCCTAGCTCTTTGTTAAATTGGAATTGGAAAGTGAGGTCTTCTGTCGAATCACCATTATTATCAATGTGTATTTCATAAAGTGCATCCGATGCCATACTAAAGTAATTCGGACCACCATAGGCGTCTTGAAGTGGGTTATAGTTAGCTACTAAAGTCACATAACCACTTCGACCCGATTCATAACTACGAAACATATAAAAGTCAGTTCCATCGACTTTTGGGTTTTCAGTAATAAAAGGTGCTTCACGGTGACTTGATGCCTGAGCCGTCATTACAGCGCCTGAGCAAGTTGCTGCCACCAGTGTTGCGATTAAGGTTTTTCTTACGAATTGTTGCATGGTTTCCTCCCAATGCTTGGTTGATTCGGAGGGGAATACGCAGCATAAAATAAAACTGGATTCATTTATTTTTATTATTTTTGTAAAACAATAAGTAATTGATTAAACTAGTTTATTATTATTATTCATTAAATAAAAACTCCTATTTCTATGAAAAATAACAGGAGTTTACGTGAGATAATAATGATTAGTTTTATTACAAAGGTAATGCCCCACGAATAAAAGCAATACAGCCATGTTCTGTGCTAACTGATGCGTGTTTTAAACCAGCAGCAGCGAAATGGAAGTCACCTTTATGCAGTGTTAAGTCACCCATAGTTAAATCACCTTCAAGCATCAAGCATTCCTCGTCAAAGGGATGTGTATGTCCATTCATTTCTACACCCGCTTCTAGCTT
>CAYTRF010000152.1:0-4609 GCA_964440065.1 uncultured Cocleimonas sp.
AGCACACCACCGTCATAAAGTCGATGCACCCTCAGGCACAGCATTAAAAATGGGTGAGGTAATCGCTGAAACCTTAGGCCGTGATTTAGCCACTGATGCGGTTTATTGCCGTGAAGGTGAAACAGGCGAGCGGGAACGTAAAACTATCGGTTTCCAAACCATTCGTGCAGGCGATATAGTCGGTGAGCATACCGTTATGTTTGCGGATATAGGTGAGCGCATTGAAATTACCCACAAAGCTTCAAGCCGTATGACATTTGCTAAAGGCGCTATTCGCTCAGCGACTTGGTTGGCGGATAAAAAAGCCAACGTCTACGATATGCAAGATGTGTTAGAATTGTAGAAACAATTCCTACTAGGATGATAATTGCATCATATACCTAATATAATCAGCATTTTAAGGGCTATTCTAGTCCTACCAATTGCCATGCTGTTACATAAAGAATCGTGGTCAATGGCCTTCGTGTTAATTTTTATTGCAGGTGTTTCAGACGGGGTTGATGGTTATCTTGCAAGAGCATATCGTTGGCAAAGTCGCTTAGGTACAATTCTTGACCCTTTGGCCGATAAACTGCTTATCGTAATTATTTTTATCATTATGGGCTATAAAGGTATTATCCCTCAGTGGTTAGTCATATTGGTAATTGCACGAGATTTTATTATTTTAGCAGGTGCGATAAGTTATCAATGGCTAACCAAAAATCTTGAAGTATCCCCACTTTTTAGTAGCAAAATTAATACTGCGTTTCAAATTGTGTTTGTAATGGGTCTAATGCTTCATTTGACTGTTTTTCCTTTGGCGAGTTACATACTGACAACAGCACAATTTGCAGTAGCCATTATTGCCGTTGTTAGCGGTGTTTCGTATGTGAAATGCTGGTCGGGTTACTACATGAACTATTTGAGACAAAGACAATAATGACATCAAGTACAACAACAATGGGTACACGCTGGTTTTGGCTCACGATAGGTCTAATTTCATCAGCTTTATTATATTTTCTTTCCCCTATTTTATTGCCTTTTATTGCAGGGGCTTTACTTGCCTACTTAGGCGACCCTATTGTAGATCGCCTAGAAACATGGAAAATATCCAGAACACTATCGGTGGTCATTGTATTTGTAGGGCTTATCTTGCTGTTGTTGCCCATATTACTTTTCATTGTTCCTTTATTAGAATCTCAAATTAAACTCTTGATAGATAAAACCCCTGGTTACATTGATTGGCTGATGATTAATTTAGAACCAACCTTAAAAGATACCCTTGGTATTAGTATTCCTGCTTTAGAAGTTGACCAGTTAAAACAAACTTTTACTGAGCAATTTTCAAATGCAGGTAGCTTTATGAAAAGCTTGGTACGCACGGTGACACATTCAGGTGCTGTGGTTGCAGGTTGGACAGCTAATCTATTCTTAATCCCTGTTATTACCTTCTATTTGCTAAGAGACTGGGATCGTTTAGTTGATTACATCCACGATTTATTACCAAGGCATGTTGAACCAACCATATCGTTGTTAGCAAAAGAATCAGACAATGTTTTAGGTGCTTTTTTACGTGGCCAAATGTTGGTTATGATGGCATTAGGAACAATTTATGCCATTGGTTTAAAGATCGTTGGTTTGGAGTTTTCTTTATTGATTGGTATGTTGGC
This sequence comes from uncultured Cocleimonas sp., assembly GCA_964440065.1. Classification (GTDB taxonomy): domain Bacteria; phylum Pseudomonadota; class Gammaproteobacteria; order Thiotrichales; family Thiotrichaceae; genus Cocleimonas. The sequence goes on from CAYTRF010000152.1 coordinate 1,650, forward strand.
AGGAATCCTTAGCTTTATACCCTATATGGGTTTAGTCGTTGGGATGGTGGTAGCTGGCATAGCGGTATTATTACAAACACAAGACCCTTCAAATCTAATTTGGGTAGCATTAGTGTTTATTGCTGCTCAAGTAATAGAAGGGACTATTTTAACTCCCCTGCTAGTAGGGGATCGGATCGGATTGCATCCTGTTGCTGTAATTTTTTCAGTATTAGCAGGTGGTCAACTATTCGGGTTTTTTGGTATTCTTTTGGCACTTCCTGTTTTTGCGGTACTTGCGGTTATTATGCGGCATTTTCATAAAAGCTATAAAGGCAGCCATCTCTATGATGAAGCCCCCTTTATTGAAGGGCTTGTGGTGGCTAGCTCTGATAAAGATTCTTTTGAAAATAAAGCTAAATCTTAATAAAAATGCCGTCTCAACAGCTTGCCCTTAATGTAAATCTGCGTGATGGATTTAGTTTTGACTCTTATTATGTCAATAAGTTGATAAATAAGGATTCTAATTATGAAACACTGCATGTTTTAAAATCATTTATTTCATCATTAGATGTAGAACAAAATGTCCTTTGGGGTAAAACTCAATCGGGAAAAACCCACCTTCTCCAAGCCTGTTGCACTCAAGATGCACAAGCAAAACATATCGTTAGTTATATACCCCTAAAAATTGTAAAGTCACATGGCGTAGAGATTTTCACAGGTTTATATAAATCTCAACTCATAGCAATTGATGATATAGATGAAATAATTGGTAATTTAGAATGGGAAACAGCTCTTTTTAATCTAATTAATCAAACGCGTGAAAAAAAACAACGTTTACTAATGAGTCTATTGGAAAACCCTCGAAAGCTTGATTGTGTTCTACCGGACTTATCTTCTAGGCTTATATGGGGTGGAAGTTATCAGTTGCATGCTCTATCAGATGAGGATAAACCCAAAGCCTTACAAGCGCGCGCAGAGCAACGTGGCTTTGAACTGAGTGACCGTGTCATCGAGTATCTCTATCGGCGTTATCCAAGAGATATAGAATCTTTAATGAAGATATTAGATCAATTGGATAAAGAAAGCTTAAGACAAAAAACCATTATTACGGTGCCATTTGTAAAACAAGTCCTAGAAAATTGAACTTATTAACCTTAGATTTGACTAAGGGTGTAGGTAGTATATAATGCTACCCAGCTTGAAAGTACGTTTTATATTTATGCAACACCATCTCGACGTTTCCATTTTAGTTACTCGTTCTGTTTTTTCATAAGTTATAGCACCACATTTCAGCAACACCGCCGTTATTTATATTGTATAAATACGGTATTTTAACTAAATGAATAATAGGAATATATATATGTCTACTACAACTGGAACAGTTAAGTGGTTCAACGAATCTAAAGGTTTTGGCTTTATCGAGCAAGAAGATGGACCAGACGTTTTCGCACATTTCAGTGCAATCTCAGGTGACGGCTTTAAGACTTTAAACGAAGGTCAAAAAGTTGAGTTCACTGTTACAGATGGCCAGAAAGGTCCTCAAGCAGAGAATATTGTAGCTCTTTAGTCTTTAACAACTAAATTGTTATAAAAAAAGCGAGGCTACGGTCTCGCTTTTTTGTGCCTGTTTGTTTTATATCAATAATAATCGTAAATTTATTTTGATATTAATTAATACAGTGAGATTTCAAGCACTTTTACTCGTCATCTGAGTTATGCTGAGGTCTCACCGTTATAAAATAGATAGAATACCCGCATAAGGAGATGCTCTCATGGATTCCAAAACATTCCTTGATGAAATACTAAAAGCAAGTAAAGAATTAGCCAATAGAAGTCAGGACTTTGCTGAAGACAAACTAAACCTTCCCAAAGAAGGCGAGAAACGTGACGCTACAATAGACGGCATGAAAAAAGGCGCAGTTGCTGTAGGCATATTGGCTTTATTAGTTGGCACAGGAGCAGGGAGAAATCTCGCAGGTGGCGCATTACAAATCGGTAGCGTAGCCGCAGTTAGTGGCATAGCTTGGATGGCTTACCAAAGTTGGATAAGTGAAAGAAAAGCCAATAATCTAGATATTAAAGACATAATCGAAAATGCCAAAGTTATCCCTTTTGACCAACTAACGGAAGAAGAGGCTAATGAGCGAAGTACGATATTGTTACGTGCCATGATAGCGGCGGCTAAAGCAGATGGTCATATAGATAAAAAAGAAATTGCTATAATGAAAGAGCAAATCATTGAGCTTAAATTAAGTGATGATGTCGCTAAGTTATTAGAAGATGAAATGACCAAGCCATTGGATGTTCAAGAAATTGCAGATTTTTCTGAAAACCAAGAAATGGCAGCGGAGATATACCTCGTATCATCTATTGTTGTTGATAAAGAGAATTCAATGGAAAAGGAATATTTGGATACTCTTGCAAGGACTATGGGGGTGCCTGATGATTTGGTTGAGCATCTTCGTGCCGCGAAGGATGAGCATGTGGCTTAGAGGGTATCGCATCTTAAATGCACATTCGGTGTGAATATGAATAATATTGGAGACTTAAAATGTGGGCAACAATAACTATTGACGATGAATTATTGAAATCTGCATCAATGCTAACTGGCATACATGAAAAAACAGCATTAATAAATTTTCCTTAAAAACTCTTATTACATTAGAAAGTCGCAAAGCGACTCTTGTACAATTAGGTGGTACTGAGCCAGATTTAGAAGAAATCACACGTAGATAAGCAAGCTTCTCCAAATCTTTATGTAGCCAAACTACAAACCTTTCCGTGCTTTTCGTGGCAAAAATATCTTAAAAAAACAGCGAAAAGTGGGGGGGTGTACTTTTATAAAGCAAATAATCCCAAATCAAACAAAAAAAGGGAAAAACCCCAAATCCTGTAGTATCATAAGCCCCAATTAACTCCAGCTAAAAAAGAAGGAGCCAAAAATGGCTAATGTCTCAATGTCTGATCGCGATGGCGTT
>CAYTRF010000153.1:0-4596 GCA_964440065.1 uncultured Cocleimonas sp.
GAAAACCCCTGATTTTCAAGAATTCGACGTAAACGTCGCAATGCTTCCATTTGAATTTGTCGTACACGTTCACGGGTTAATCCCAACTCTTCTCCTACTTGAGCAAGCGTTGAATTATCATGTCCATGTAGTCCAAATCGTCTAACGATAACTTCTTGCTGTTTTGGCTCTAACTGATGCAACCAACTTTCTACTGATGAATTCACCGCATCATCATTCATTACATCATCAGGCTCTTGCTCACTGGTTTCTGAAACAAAGTCCACCAGCGGGTTATTTCCTTCCCTGCCAATATTGACATCCAAAGAACCCGTACGCTCTCCATAATTTAGAAGCTTTTGTAAGCGTTCTGCGGGCACCTCTAAAGCCTCAGCAACTTCAGCAACTGTTGGCTCTATCCCCGTTTCTTGAGTGAGTTGATTAGCTGTACGGTAATACTTATTTATTTCTTTGTTAATGTGTATCGGTAAACGAATCGTTCTTGATTGATTCATTAAAGCACGTTCGATATTTTGTCGTATCCACCACGTAGCATAGGTTGAAAATCTAAACCCACGCTCTGGGTCAAACTTTTCTACTGCATGGATCAATCCTAAATTACCTTCCTCAATAAGGTCGGGCAACGGTAAACCACGATTCATATAGCGTCGAGATATTATTACGACTAGACGAAGATTACAAACAATCATTTTCTGTCGTCCCAGCGCATCACCTAGCCGAGCAAGACGACCATATTTCACTTCTTCTTCAGGTGTCAATAAAGGGGAAAACTCAATTTCCTTTAAATAGATTTGTATTGCATCAAGTTCTTTTCGAGAGACTCTAGTTTTCTTGGGAGCAATCTTAGTTAGTGCAGGACTTGTCTCTTTAGCTTTGGATACAGACCTTGATATTGATTGTTGATAAGAAGATTTGTTTCGAGATTTTATCGCTTGTCCTTTTTCAGATTTTTTTGTGGCATCTGTACGAGAAATAACAGACGAAATCTTCCGTGGAACACTTGCGGGGGCAGTATGTTCAATTGACATAGATCACTCTCCAATAGTGTCTATAGAGTGAGCTAACTAAGTATCATTATTTTATTGGGGAGATACTTTAATCAACATCAATCTTTTGGGGTTAATATTTCTTTTTAAAATACTCTTACAAGCTTTTTTCTGAAAACAATTAAAGAAAACATAAGCTTATTCAGGAACATTAGCATACAAAATACTTACAAATCTACTACTTTAGGGATATCCTTATGATAATATTTTATACTCAATTATGAATATTTTTTATCGCTGAATATTACTTTATTGGTATCTAATAATTACACCCTATTAAAACCATATTGATATTAAACAAACAATCCGTAAATACACCTAAGTTTTAGATAGTGATCTTTGCACGAGACCATGGCGAAGAGAAAGCAACATGATTTATCCTGATAATCATAAAAATCAGGTGGAAAGTCAGGGAAATTTAAGTATTTTTAATCCATCATACCTCTAGTGCAAAGATCTCAAAACTAAACAGGACGATGTATTTACAATATCGTTGATAATCATTAGCATCTCTTCCTATGACTAAAATAAACATAAAAATATTATCGTTCTTTATCCTTATAAGCTTTTCCAACATTGCAACGAGTTTTCCTCGAAATGATTTAAAGCCAGGCGGTATTGCCATCATAGCCGTTGCACCAGCAACCCAAATAAAGCCAAAGGTAACGTACCAATCAAATCCTGTTGCTCTTATAAAGGGAAAACAAAACTGGCTGGCAATCGTTGGTATCTCATTAAAAGCTAAAACTGGCAAACATCAGGTAGATATTAAAAATGCCAAAGGGAAAAGTTACACGAAAAGCTTTGGCATTAAACCCCATAAGTATCGTACCCAGCGTTTAACCATCCAAAATAAGAATAAAGTAAACCCAAATAAAAAATCACAGAAGCGAATTGAACGTGAATTCTTCTTAAAAAAGAAATTAAGAAAAACTTACACCGATAATACTCCACACCTGAATTTTATTCGCCCAACTAGTGGGCGAGATAGTGGTCGTTTTGGTTTAAGACGTATCCTAAACGAACAAAAACGTAATCCTCACAGCGGCATGGATATCGCAGCCCCCAAAGGCAGATCAGTTAAAGCAGCAGAATCTGGAACCGTTATTTTCGCTGGCGATCTTTTTTTTACAGGAAAAGTCATTTATTTAGATCATGGAAATGGCGTACTTAGTCTCTACGCACACTTGAGTAAAATAACTATAAAACAAGGTCAAAAAGTATCAAGGGGACAAATTATTGCTAAGGTAGGAAAAACTGGGCGCGTTACCGGCCCGCACCTACATTGGTCAGTTTATCTTAATGGAAATGCCGTAGACCCCTCATTATTTTTACCGCAAAAGAAATAGTTGCTAATTGTTTACTAAAAGATTGGATCATAAGCCGATGATAAATATAATGATTTACTAATTATCAGATTAAATTTGACAGTTTGTTGTACCGTTCAGCTTTGATTCAGGCTAATAGGCGTATTATTTCTATCAACTTCAGCAGAAAGTCACTTTTCAAAGGGGTTTGTGGTGTGACTTTTTTTGTTGATTGGGGAATTCCTAGACTCCTAAAAATAATAATACGAGCTAGGTAACTAACTTAGTTCATTAAGGATTTTCTTATCAGCAGCTGAAAATGTCACCGTTCCATGTGATCGGCCAATTTATTGGGGAGCTGGTTTTTGGGCTAACACGATGACTGCTATCAAGTTTACGGGGGTATTTTTGATAGCAGCAGAGACATTATGTCACTGCCAAAGAAGCGAGCTTTTTAGCTCGCTTTTTTGTGGATGGTTGTTTTACACAATAGAGATGAAAGTCTAAAGGAATCCCTGATTAAGACCCGTAGGGCGAGCTTCCTTAAAGTACTCTTTTAGGAGGCATTGTCATCGGCGTTTTCTTAACACCATGCTCAACAGCCATGACCGCCGCCGTTATACGAGAGCTAATATTTAATTTACGCAAAATAGCTTTTACATGAAGCTTTACCGTGCCATCAGAAATTCCTAAATTTCTGGCAATGACCTTATTACTTTGCCCTTCGGCTAATAACGTCAATATCTCAAATTCACGAGGCGTAAGTACCGCAAAAGGATTTTCTTTTTCCTCTTCTTTATCTTCCTTATCACCACCCTGAACAGCTCTAGCTAAAACAGGTGCTAAATCAGGTGCAACCACTGTTTTACCAGAAATAATATCGCGCAAAGCAACCACCAAATCATCGGGTTCCATATCTTTAAGTAGATACCCTTGAGCACCGTTTCGTAGGGCACCCACGAGATCACTTTCATCACTGCTGGTTGTTAGCATAGCAACGGGTAAATCTGGGTAGGAAGCTTTAATTTTCTTGAGAACACTAAGTCCATCCATTTCAGGCATACGCATATCTAAAAGAACAATATCCAAATCATTCTCCGCAGCAAACTTTAAACCTTCTGAGCCACTGCCCACGGCTGCTACCACATCAATTTTACGGCGTGTTAGTAGATCGCAAAGCCCTGCGCGAAACAGAGTATGATCATCAATCAATAGGATTTTTTCATTCATAATTAGGTACTGTTATTTATAGGATGAGGGCTCAGCATAGTGTCTTAATGAGTTTCTCTCAACAGAGGTTTGTTAAAGGTGACATCATTTTCTACAACAGAAGCATCAAAGCTCAATTGTACCAGTGTACCCTCACCATCTTCACTTTCAAACAGTATTTCACCATTAATTCGCTCGGCCCGCTCTTTCATAACGGATAAGCCGATGTGTTCACCCGTTGCTTGGTTAGGTTCAGCTTGATCTGTTGCTAAGCCAATGCCGTCATCTTCGACTAAAACACTGCAATGACCTTCTGGGCTACTGCTCATTAGTATTCGTACATTTTCCGCATTAGCATGTTTTTTAATATTCGCCAACGCTTCCTGAACGATACGTACAACTTCTATCTCAACATCACGAGATAAATTTTCTAAACCCCAATTATGATAGAAGAATACATCCAAATCATTTTCTTGTCTGAACCTTTCGGATAAACGCTCCACTGATCGTACCACGCCCTTACCATCAATGGGCGCTCTAAAGTCGGTAATTAAACTACGTAGCTCAGCGTAAGCATCATCAATGGTGTTTTCAAGCCCTTCCAATTCATGCCAGATAACTTCCTCATTACCCTGATTCATTGAGTCATCAAATAAGCGAACCTTAAAACGTAAGCTTGCCAGAGTTTGCGCTAATGAATCATGTAACTCGTGAGCCATTCGGGTGCGTTCTTCAATAATTGATAAAGTACGTGCATCTTCTTCAACACCCGCATTTTCAATAGCCATCCCTAAATGCTGACCAATGCTCACTAGTAACTCATGCTCACCTTCTAAAACTTCTTGCTCACTCCGATTAACAAAAAGGTTATACACCCCTAGCGTTTTACCACGATACTGTAACGGAATTGCCAGCATTTCAATATCATCATCATCATCAAAAAAATTAGCACCCACCAATAAACCACACTCTTTAACGCTTGAACTCATCACGACATTGGCATCATCCAGTGCTTTTCCGCACAGACAGGTCGG
>CAYTRF010000154.1:0-4594 GCA_964440065.1 uncultured Cocleimonas sp.
CCTGTTTTTTTTAGCTGGCTTAAACGTGCCCTTAGCTATTGATTTTGCTATTCTTCGCCCCCAATAGTTTTTCAAAGGCCAGTTCCCCGATGATCATTATGTACGGTATTAAAAACTGCGACACGATTAAAAAAGCACGTAAGTTTTTAGAAGCAAACCAAGTAGAATATCAATTCCATGATTTTCGAGAAGATGGCTTAAATCCCATACAACTTCGTTCGTGGATTTCAGAGCTAGGCTGGGAAAAAGTCATTAATAAACGCAGCACCACATGGCGTAACCTTCCTGATGAGAGCAAAGATAATATGGATGAAACTCTTGCGCTTGTGATTGCAGAGGATCAACCCACTATTATCAAACGCCCTGTTCTTGAATTGCCTGATCAAGTTATGATTGGCTTTTCTGAAAAAACGTACCAAACACTCATTAATTAACGCACGTCTCTGATAAATAAAAGGCTTACTTGCATGTCCGATACTTTAGACCTTACCAAAGAACTTATTTCGCGCTCATCTGTAACACCTGATGACAAAGGCTGTCAGCAGGTTTTAATTGATCACTTAGAACCGCTAGGCTTTAAAGCCGAACAAATGAATTTCGGCACAGATGCGGAGTTCGTCAAAAACATTTGGCTACGCAAAGGCACTGAAGCCCCCCTATTCTGCTTTGCAGGGCATACCGATGTTGTCCCAACAGGCCCTGTAGAAAACTGGACCAGTGATCCTTTTATTACAGTTGAGCGCGATGGAAAATTATATGGACGTGGTACGGCAGATATGAAAGGCGGCATTGCTGCATTCACAATTGCTTGCCGGCGTTTTGTTAAAGACTACCCAGACCATAAAGGCTCGATTTCCTTCCTCATCACCAGTGATGAAGAAGGCCCTGCCAAAAACGGCACTGTCAAAGTTATTGAGACTTTAGAGGCACGTAATGAGAAAATTGATTGGTGTTTGGTAGGCGAGCCGTCATCAAGCAATAAAGTCGGCGATGTGATTAAAAACGGTCGTCGTGGCTCTTTGGGCTGCACCCTTCGTATTATCGGAAAACAAGGTCATGTTGCTTATCCTCATCTTGCGGATAACCCCATTCATTTGACCGCACCCTTTCTTATTGAATTAACCGAAATGCAATGGGATGCAGGCAATGATTTTTTCCCGCCGACGACGTTTCAGGTTTCTAATATAAATTCAGGTACTGGGGTGACTAATGTTATCCCTGGCGATCTGAGTATGATTTTTAACTTTCGCTTTTCTACCGAGATTACACCCGAAGAAATACAGCAGCGTGTTGAAGCTGTGTTAGAAAAACATGGGCTTAAAAGTGGCGAGAGCTATGAAATCAACTGGGCTTTATCGGGAATGCCATTTTTAACATCCAAAGGTGATTTGGTAACAGCTGCTGTAGATGCAATTAAAGATGAAACGGGAATTAATGCTGAGCTATCAACTAGCGGTGGAACCTCTGATGGGCGCTTTATTGCGCCGACGGGGGCACAAGTTTTAGAGCTTGGACCGACCAATGCGACGATTCACCAAATTGATGAATGTGTTGGCATTGATGAGCTGGATATTTTAGAGAAGGTTTACTATCGAATGCTGGTTAATTTGCTTGGCTAAACCCCTTTTTATCCAATGTAGAAAAAAGGGGGAAGTGGGGGGAGCACACCCCCCCACTTTTCTCTGTTTTTTTAGGGAATCTCTGATTAAGTCGATTAGAATTTAGCGCAAAAAAACTGTCGCTATTTTTCACGAAGTGAGACGTAATAGTTATTCTATTGCGCCGATCTTCGTGGAAAATATCGGCAGTTTTGGCTCCGCAAGACTTTCTTTCGAACCTTCTATATTTTGACCCGCCTCTTTTTCAATGGCTTTTGCTATTTTATCAACGTGCTGCTTGAAGGTTGGCGTTTCTACTACCAGTAACATAATTTATGATATTACGGGTATTCCGTACCTTCAATGAAACCGTAAGTTTCTGTTCAAAGTTCCAATGCCCCGCTAATCAATGTAGTAAATACAGTTTCAATAATGGTAACGACATTGAACAATAAAAAGAGTGTCATCCGTGTGCTTATAAACCAGTCGGTGCTCTTGATTAATACGCCTTGACCAATAACTGCTACGCTCATGCTTTAAAGGCTCAGGTTTTCCAATACCTTCTGTTGGTGTACGTTGAGAGATTTTAATCAATTGGTTAATACGCTTTAGTATTTTTTTATCATTTTTTTGCCAGTATAAGTAATCTTCCCAAGCATCATCTGACCAAGCAATACTCATTCTGTCATCAACTCATGCTCTTTTGATAAACCTTTTTCAATTTGCTCAATACTGCGATTGATTCTTTTTGCATTTTCAGGGCTTTGCATAAGATAAACCGTTTCTTCATAAGACTTATAATCCTCAAGACTTATCAATACTGCTGGAGAACCTTTCTGTCGAGTAATCAATACAGGATTATGGTCGTCATTCACCTTGTCGAGTATTCCTGATAGATTCTTTCTTAAGTGTGTGTAGCTAACCACATCCATTTTATGACCTCTCATTTTATGATAGGTACTGATTATAGTACCTGTACTTATTAAAGTACAACAAGAGTGATAAAGTTACAAAAACCGCATTTACTTAATCCAATTTTTCTAGGTACGTCACTTTATTACCCCTCTTTCATAGCCCTAAGTTGAGGTAGACGTACTTGAATTTTACTGTAGTAACTCTGAACCCAATATATATTTATGATAACGGCTAAAACCTGCAACCACCCTCTCAAAATGAACTGCTACATCCGTATCCTATTTATAAATAGGAAGCAATAATAAGAGTGTGAATTGACCTATAACTCGGCTTATGCGTGATACACTCAAGAAAAAATATCAATCAAGTATATGAGCCATAAATAAACCAATGCAATACCATATCAGCGACCACCAAATAACCTTATATTATTTTTTTGAAGATAATATTGCAATCAACAAGATTACATTTGCCAAGCTAGTAGACACGGGGATCTCCTCACGCCACTCTAAACCCCTTACCAAGAAAAATTCAAAATTACTTACCAATAATCTTTGGAATCTGGTTTCTCACTCACCGCTTAGCTCGGACCTAATCCCCAATATTCACCAAATGTTTAATGGCAAAAACGCGCTAATTAAAACATGGCAATTAGACAGTCGAGCACTAAATCTATTAAATGGACAAACCATACAAGTAAAGAAGAACCAAACCAATAATTCATCTTGCGTAAAATTAAGCCTATCACTCAACACAGCAGCAGAGAGCCGCCTAGAAAAAGAGAATTGTGATAAAGATCCTTGTTTAGTCCTGCAAAATATTTACTTTCATCAATTTAAAACAAAGTACGGCGTCGCAAGAATAGAACTAACCCTGAATGAATCACCCCCTTCCCCACTATTAATACAAGAAGTACTTTACAGCCTTGCCAGTAGAAATACACTATCGTGGCAAGAACCCGACGACAAACACGAATGCCATACACAAACATCGTTAGGCTTAATTATCAGACAATTACTACAAGAAATTGACACCAGCAATAAAACTGAAATGGAAGCACTAAAAAACAGACGCGTTTACACCAACACCTATATTCAACTTAAAGCCAGTTCATCCGAATCAGGCCATGAAATAGACACTAATAAATACCTCATACGGCTAGCCAAACATTATAACTCTGATTACCAAGTGTCAGATAGCAGCATTGGACACAAACAAATCATCAAAGACTTTGACAATATTCAGCATCTAATCACACACGAAGGTTCTGCTACTCTATTACTGCTCGACGAAAAATCACCTAGCTTTTTAAACGGCTATAGGCACAACATAAATAACGTATTTAACCCCATACACCTATTAGCTTATTACACCGAAAATGCCATAAAACACTATATAGCAGATGGCACTGTCTGGCTAGATAGCCATTGCCCCAGTCAAAAGCTACAAGACAAACTACAACAACATCAGCTTGACCTGCTAAATCTTAACTACAATTTCTTTCACCCTGTTATCAGTGCCGTAGACACACACAACATCATTCAAAATCAGCTTATTCAAGTTAATCAGCTCGATAAACAGCACCAAAAAATCACCGAACACAACCAGATAATCAACCAACTAATTACAAATTGCCTTGAGCAACAAAAACAAAAAGAACACAAACGACAACTAAAAGAGCACCAGATCAAAAGCAGAGAATACTGTGAAATTGCCCAAATTGGCGTTGCAGCAATCACTTTCTATACTAGCTTTCAAATTATTGAAGCCATTCAAAAACTGATAACACAAGAAAAACTATTTTCAGATGCGCCCACTATTTTTAACTATTTACAAAACCATTCAACCGCCATCGCCCTGACCACCTCATCGCTTATTGCTTTTTTTGCACTAAAGTTTACTCAGCGACGCTGTGGACACAGCCATAAAGCACCCAAATAAATCTACACGATGATAGCCCCTGGCTTTACTAGTATTTCACCGTGATTGAGCGTCCAAGACTTTTTTAAGCCCTCCTTAGTTAAATTATAAAAACGAATATCAGCCTCATCACTTGCCAATTGTTTAAGACGTTCTATCAT
>CAYTRF010000155.1:0-4567 GCA_964440065.1 uncultured Cocleimonas sp.
GCTAATAACCCGTTATTAGCTTCATTTCCTGCCTCAATCAGTGAAATTTCACCCGGTTTTTCTTTCGCCACTGACTCGTGCAAAGGTCTCAAATTATTAATAAATTTTCTATCTCTATAAGAAATCTGATGGATCAACATCGATATACCAACGAATTCCACCTGTTTTTCTTAACAAACTTAATTCCTGCAGTGCAATACCAAGAACGGAATGTAACGCACCCCGTTGTTTAGAAGAAATAAGAAGCTGAAAACGATAACGTCCTGCTCTTTTTGATAATGGTGATGGAATGGGGCCCAATAATTCATATTCCATTGTTTCTTGGGGTTCTAAGGCATTGCGTAATTTTGCTAAGAAATTCATAGCGGAATCAGCCTTCACTGCACTAGCACGTATCATTGCCTGCGCACCGTATGGAGGGTAATTCCATATCAACCTTTCAGTGAGGATTTGTTCCGCTGTTTTAAAATAACCTTGGGAGAGTAAATTCAATAAAATGGGGTGATTTGGTTGAGAGGTTTGTAGTACGACTCGACCTTTTTTCTTGTCTCTACCTGCTCTTCCTGCCACTTGTAAAATTTGTTGCGTTAGCCTTTCCTGTGCTCGATAGTCCATGCTAAACAATGCTTGATCGACATCTAAAATACCCACCAAGGTTAAATTAGGAAAATCATGCCCCTTGCTTAGCATTTGAGTACCGATGAGAATCACAGGCTGCCCTTCATGTACTTGCTGCAGCATTTTCTCTAATGATCCTTTCCGCGATGTGCTATCTCTATCCACCCGAATAACGGGAGTACTAGAAAAATGAGATTTTAAAACCTCTTCAATTCGTTCTGTACCTTGTCCTTGAGTAGTTAGTTTATCGCTATGACAATCTGGGCAATTTTGCTTTACAACTTCTTCAGCTCCACAATGATGACAAATCACTTTTCGACTACTAGCATGGTAGGTCATGCCAATATCACATTGTTTACACTCAGCATGCCAGCCACAACTTGGGCACATCAGTATGGGCGCAAAACCGCGTCGATTTAAAAATAACATCACCTGATTTTTATTTTTTAAGTGCTGTCGAATCTCATCCATCATTAATTGGCTGATGCCTGCTTGCAATGGCAAGGAGCGAATATCTTGCAATACCATTTCTGGTCTTACGCTTTTACCAGGGCGGCTGGATAGCCTTGTATAATGGAAGCGATCACGCTTGACGTTATGTAGTGATTCCAATGATGGTGTTGCACTACCTAATAGTATGGGCACACCTTCATCGTAGGCTCGTTTTAACGCCATATCCCTACCTTGATACAAAAACCCTTCTTGCTGCTTGAACGATGCGTCATGTTCTTCATCAATTAAAATTACACCGAGATTTTTCATTGGCGTAAAAACAGCTGAGCGTGTGCCAATAACGACATCTATTACGCCCGACTTGGCTCCAAGCCACACCTTCATTCGCTCACCATCTGCTAATGATGAATGTAATGGTGCTACTGTATATAGAGGGAAATGTTCCTTTACACGAGAAATTAGCTGAGGAGTTAAACCTATTTCAGGTACTAATATTAGCACCTGTTTGGATGAACCTAAGATAGGCTCCATGATCCTCAAATAAACTTCTGTTTTACCACTTCCTGTTATGCCATGGAGTAGTATCGGCTTCGTTTCTGGATTTTTAAAAATATCAGTAATGGTATCAACGCAGGAGGCTTGTTCCTTAGTCAAAGTAACACGCTTTTTAATTGGAACAGCTGCAATAGATGGGGGAACACTTAACGATGTATTTTCAGCATCGATACCTCTAGAAGTGAGTAAGCCTTTTTTTTCTAATTGACGAAGTATATTACGCCAACCAGCACCGAATTCATTTTGCAACGTAGTAGAATCACACTCATCATTCATTAACCACTTCAGCATTGCTTGTTGCTTGGGCGCTCGCTTAATATGTTCCAAACTTTCATCTGTGACAGCTGCATTTGCTTTCCAAAGCGATAACTTAGGAACTTTTCTGGATTTTCGAAGGGATACGGGAAGAGCGTGAAATAAAACTTCACCGAGCGGGTAGAAATAATATCGGCTTGCCCATGTTAATAAAGACATCATCGATTTATCAATAAGAGGCTTTACATCAATAATTTCAAGTATTGTTTTTAGGTCTTCTAACTCGGAATCAATTCCTGTCTCAACGACCAATGCTATTACATCAATACTTCCCAATGGTACACGAACGCGACATCCTACTGTCGGAATAGGTGTAATTGCACACTCGTAATCCAGTAATTTATAGAAAGGTCTCTTGATGGCAACACGAAGAATATAACGATGACTCTGTGGCACATGAGGCTCCGTGGTTAGACCCAGTTTATAACGGTTTATTTATGAAGAATAGCTAAGTTATTAATTCTATAAGATTTATCAAAGAATCACAAAGACCTGTGGATAACTCTGTGGATTAACCGTCTACAAATACGCTAAGTCATTGTCTGTCTGTAGAATATTTTTTTCACACATATATAAGAGTATGATTATATTTCATATAAAACAATAGCTTACAATCAATAGTGTTTAATTGACACACAGAACTAAAGTTAACTAAGCACTTTTTCCTCACCTGTGCATAACAAACAAAAGAAAAGCCTCATTGTAGAGGCCTTCCTGAGATTGCAAGTCATATTTATGACTTTTCAATAAAAATTTTACTTGATAAATAGTAGCTTACAGTTCTTTCAAATCTGTCACTAAATCACTCGCAACATCCTGACCATCACCGTATAACATACGTGTATTATCCGCAAAGAATAAATGATTTTCGATGCCTGAGAAACCAGTACCCTTACCACGCTTAACCACGATTACATTTTTGGCATAATCCGCATTTAAAATAGGCATGCCATAGATTGGACTATTTGGATCAGTTCGTGCGGCAGGATTTACAACATCATTGGCTCCAATAACCAAAACTACATCCGTAGTTGGAAATTCTTCATTAATTTCATCAAGGTCATAAATAATATCATAAGGAACACCCGCTTCTGCCAACAATACATTCATGTGACCTGGCATACGACCCGCCACTGGGTGAATTGCAAATTTAACCGTAACACCACGATCTTGTAACTGCTTGGTCATTTCCCAAACTTTATGTTGAGCTTGAGCTACTGCCATACCATAGCCTGGAATAATCACGACTTTCTCAGCAAATGCCATCATTACGGCAACATCTGTTGAGTCAATCTCCTTCATACTGCCAGAAACTGCCTCAGTTTCTCCTTCTCCACCATCGCCAAAGTTACTAAATAAGACATTTGAAATAGGTCGATTCATGGCTTTTGCCATAAGTTGCGTTAGTAGCGTACCAGCTGACCCCACCACAATACCCGCTATCATCATGGCAGGATTATCTAGAGCATAACCTTCAAAACCAACAGCCAGACCAGTAAGCGCGTTGTACAATGATATAACCACCGGCATATCAGCACCACCTATCGGCACTGTCATCATTACCCCAAAAATTAAAGCAAGAATGAAGAAAACAATTAATGTCGTTAGTGAATATTGATCACCACTAAGAATAATCGCTAAGCCTAGCGTTAAGGTTAAAACAAAAACTAAAGCATTTACCCATTGCTGCATTGGAAAACGAATCACACCGCGCATAATGCCTTGTAACTTAGCGTAAGCCACTAATGAGCCAGAAAATGCAACAGTACCGATCAATGCACCCAGTACTGTAAGTGTTTGCACAATCGGATCTAACGGCTCTTGCTTGACTAAGATAACCGCTGCAATTGCCGCTGCTGCACCACCACCCATGCCGTTATATAAGGCAATCATTTGGGGCATATCAGTCATAGCAACTTTTTTAGCACTGATGTAAGCAATTCCACCACCAATGGCTATAGCAAGCGTCATCCAAAAATAATTATGTTGAATATCACTATGGAAATAGGTAATCAAGGTAGCCATCACCATACCAATACCTGCCCAAACGATTCCTCGTCGAGCAGTGATAGGCGAACCCATTTGTTTTAAACCTAAAATAAAGAGGAATACAGCACTAAAATAGGTTATTTGAATGACTAAATCCATAATTAGTGACCTCCTTTCTTACTGCTTTTAATATTTTTTTCGCTAGGCTTAAACATTTCAAGCATACGTTCTGTTACCACATAACCACCGACAGCATTACCTGCTGCAAGTAATACCGCAATAAAGCCTATAATCGTTTCTACCGCTCCTTCTGCATGCCCCATCACGACCATTGCACCAACAAGTACAATTCCATGAATAAAGTTTGAACCCGACATTAAAGGTGTATGTAAAATAACGGGGACTTTAGAAATAAGTTCATAACCCATGACAGCAGCTAACATGAAAATATAGAGTGCTACAAAACCTTCCATTATTTTTCCCCTAATGTTTTATTTAATAATTCGACGGTGCCTTCATGCATCACTTCACCATCTTTTGTAAGTAACGCACCTATAACAATTTCATCCTCAAAATCTGGAACGTAATCGCCATTTTCATCAATCAGTAATTGCATAAAGTTATACAGATTTTTAGC
>CAYTRF010000156.1:0-4546 GCA_964440065.1 uncultured Cocleimonas sp.
CCATCACTGCGATACAGGAGTTTGTTGTTCCTAAATCAATTCCGATTATCTTTCCCATCTGTTCCTCATTTAGAGCTTTAAGCTCTCTTTAATTTAATGTTGTATTAAATGTGTGGTTATCTTTTCGCTTATCAAGAGTTATCAAGGATTTTTTTGATAATCTAACAAAAGGCAATATTTATGAATTCTTGCAAACCATTACCATTGCTGGTCTTACTAATCGTCCGTTTAAGGTATAACCCTTTTGCATAACAGCACTTACACAACCTTCATCATATTCATCACTCGGTTGCATCGCCATTGCTTGATGAAAATCTGGATTAAATTTTTCGCCCAAAGGATCAACCGCTTCAACCGAAAACTTTTCTAGTGCTTTTTTCATAACATTCATAGTAAGCGTGATGCCTTCACGAATCTTTTCGACATCACCTTCTGCTGCTAAACCCATTTCCAAGCTATCTGCAACGGGCAAAAGCTCTTCAACAAACTTCTTCACTGCGTACTTATGCGCATCTTCAACTTGCTTTTCATTACGTTTGCGCTGGTTATCCGCTTCGGCTTTCATACGTAAAACTGTGTTCCAGTTTTCATCTGCTTTTTCTTGAATCTCTGCTAATTCAGACTCTAATGATTCGATAGTTACTTCTTTATCAGTGTCATTTTCAAGAGTATTTTCTACTTGATGGTCAATGTTGTCAGCTTCATTCTCAAGAATATCTTTTGAATTATCTTTAGATTGGCTCATGGCTTCTCTACCTAATATTGATTAATTAATAAACTGTTCTAAAAAGTGGGGTTTTTGTAGAAGAATTCAAGGAAAATTTGAATAAAATTGATATATCATTGTAGCTATGCTCTCTACTTCCCTCAACAAAATGAGTGTTGTTATTTTTCTTGATAGTTTTCTGCGTTACATAGCATACTATTGATACTTTTATTGAAACTCAGCGAATTACTAAACTATGAAGAATAAGTGGAACAAGGATAAAGTAAGAGATATTTATCACCAACCAATTTTAGATTTAATTTATCAAGCATCTAGCATTCATCGTGAGCATTTTGATGCTAATGAAATACAAGTAAGTAGCCTTGTTTCTATCAAAACGGGTGCGTGCCCAGAGGATTGCTCCTACTGCCCACAATCGGCAAGATACAATACCAATCTTAAAGTCGAAAAACTTATGTCGTTGGAACTATTGAAAGATAAGGCCAAACAAGCAAAACAAGCAGGGGCATCACGTTTATGCATGGGAGCAGCTTGGCGTTCAATCAAAGACAATAAAGACTTTGATCGTGTACTAGAAATGGTTCGTCATGTTAATAAGATGGATATGGAAGTATGTTGTACGCTAGGAATGCTGACTGAGTCACAAGCAAAAAAGCTAGCTGATGCAGGTTTATATGCTTACAACCATAACTTAGATACTGGGGAAGACTATTACGAACAAATTATCTCGACGCGTGTCTTTGATGATCGCTTAAACACCATCGATAATGTCCGCAAAGCAGGAATTACGGTTTGTTCTGGTGGCATCATTGGCATGGGGGAAACAGATGACAATCGTATTGATATGCTATTAACATTAGCCAATATGCCTATTCCTCCAGAATCAGTACCTATTAATGCTTTAGTTCCAGTAGAGGGTACCCCTTTAGAAAATCAACCGAGAGTAAGTATTTGGGAAATGATCAGAATGATTGCTACTGCTCGAATCTTAATGCATAAAACAGTCGTTCGGTTATCAGCAGGAAGGAAAGAAATGTCTGCAACAGAGCAAGCTTTATGCTTTATGGCGGGGGCAAACTCAATATTTTCAGGTGAGAAATTACTAACCACTGATAATGCCAGTGTTGATGATGATGCCATATTATTTGAATTACTGGGTTTAAAAGCAAAGGCGCCTGACCTGTCGCGATCCCTTAAAAAGCAACAGGCTGTCGTCAGTTAGCTTACCTTCTGGAACTTTAGTGCCAAAAAACCCCAAACCCATTGAGCAACGAATTTCAACATTGCTTGATGAACGGAAGAAGTCAGGTCATTTACGTCAGTTAACAAGCTTGCAGGGTATCGACTTTTGCTCAAATGATTATTTAAGTTTAGCCAAAAAGCGAACTCCATATTCCAAAGGCTCGGTTGTAAATGGCTCAACAGGTTCTCGATTAATCAGTGGTGACAATGCTCTTACACAAGCTTTTGAGCATCAAATTGCTGTCCATCACGGCTTTGAAAAGACTTTATTGTTTTGTTCAGGTTATAGTGCAAATTCTGGTTTATTAGCTGCTCTAGGAAAAAAAGGTGATGTATTTTTAATGGACGAACTGGTTCATGCCAGCCTAATAGATGGCGCACGATTAAGTTTTGCCAAGCGTCATCGCTTTTTGCACAACGACATAAGTAGCCTCCGCAACAAATTAATCAAACTTCAAAGCCACCGAAAAGATGGAGCACAAATTTTTGTAGTAATAGAATCAATTTACTCTATGGATGGCGATCATGCGCCATTACAAGCCATCAGTGACATCTGCGAAGACTATGGGGCCGCTTTAATCGTTGACGAGGCACATTCAATGGGAATAGTCGGTACAAATGGCGAAGGCTGTGTAGCTAAGCTTGGCTTGCAAAAAAAAGTATTGGCTACTATTTTAACATTTGGGAAAGCCATGGGATGTCATGGTGCTGTTATTGCAGGATCAACACAACTACAAGATTTCTTAATTAACTTCTGCCGACCCTTTATCTATAGCACTGCTAGCTCACCTCATACTGTAAATATACTAGCAGTTGCTCATAAAAAAATGATTGAAGCAAATCAAGCGCGCGAACAGTTAACGAGCGTTCAAAAGTATTTTGAAAACCGTGTAAAAAATTTAAACCTACAAAGAGCCATATGGAGTGATAGTAATAGCCCAATCCAAGCTTTAATACTGAAGGATGCCAATCGCGCTAAATTGTTAGAATCTAATTTAATTGAAATGGGGTTTGCCATTAAAGCCATCCTTCCCCCTACCGTAGAGAAAGGATCTGAACGTCTTCGGATTTGCTTACATAGCCATAATACGCACGATGAAATAGATCAACTAGCTTCTGCTTTAATCAAAATACTTGGCACTCAGAAATGAAATTGATAGTAGCAGGTATTGGTACAGACATAGGGAAAACAATAGTGTCTGCTGTACTGTGTGAATCTTCTGGCGCGAATTATTGGAAACCTGTGCAAGCAGGTAGTTTAGACGATAGTGATAGTCACCAACTGCAACGACTCGTTTCAAGAAAGGAGTTTAAGGTCATACCTGAAAAATATCGTTTAACGAAAGCTATGTCACCACATGCGGCTGCTAAATATGATGGTCTTATTATTAGTCGTGAAGAGTTACTTGGGGCAAGCACTAGAATATTAGAGCAACAACAAAAGCTCATTATAGAAGTGGCTGGTGGTTTAATGGTGCCGTTATCCGACAATTATCTCAATATTGATTTTATGGAAGATATAGCACTACCCGTCGTTCTAGTCACTCAATGTTATTTAGGTAGCATCAACCACACGATGCTTTCGATCGAACTCCTTAAATCACGAAAAATTCCCATAGAGGGATTAATTTTCAATGGTGACATCAACGAAGAAAGTAAACGATTTATTCTTGAATATAGCAAAGTAAAATTATTATCGGAAATTCCTCTCGCCCCTCATCTTGGAAAACAGTTTATTAAGCATCATGCGCAGACACTTTAACAATACTCAAGAATGGCTGGATTTTGATCGCGCTCATTTATGGCATCCGTATACATCAATGAGCGAAGCGTTACCATGTTATCCCATTGTGGCGGCAAAAGGAGCTTATCTTGAGCTGGCTAATGGTGATAAACTGCTGGATGGCATGTCATCTTGGTGGTCAGCAATTCACGGTTATAGCCAACCGAGTTTGATTCAAGCTGGCAAAAACCAACTTGATACCATGTCACATGTTATGTTTGGCGGCATTACACATCCTAGTGCTGTAGAATTAAGTTCAAGACTAATTCATTTAACACCAGACCCTTTACAGCATGTGTTTCTAGCGGACTCAGGGTCAATTGCGGTAGAAGTGTCCTTAAAGATTGCCTTACAATATTGGCAGTCTAAAAACCATCCCAAAAAGAATAAAATACTCACAGTACGAGGTGGTTATCACGGTGATACCTTTGCTTGCATGTCAGTAAGTGATCCCGATAATAGCAGCCATCATTTGTTCGAAGGGGTACTATCGGAGCATTATTTTTATGATTGGGGGTGCTGCACTTTTTCAGGCGATTGGGATTCTTATGACATAAAATCATTACGTGATAAATTAACGCTTCAGCACCTTGATATTGCGGCAATTATCATTGAGCCGATTGTTCAAGGTGCAGGTGGAATGCACTTTTATCACCCAAATTTTTTACGGGCGTTACGTGAATTATGTGATGAATTTAAGGTGTTGTTAATTTTTGATGAAATCGCTACAGGTTTTGGTAGAACAGGTAAGCTTTTTGCCCTTGAGCATGCTGGTGTCTGCCCAGACATTATGA
>CAYTRF010000157.1:0-4537 GCA_964440065.1 uncultured Cocleimonas sp.
AACACCTCACCCTTCGGGTCAGCTAAAGCTGTTGTCTCGCGTTGCTCGGCTCAACTATTTTTACTCGTCACCTGATTCGTCAAAGGTCTCTATCAATATCCTAATCGGGGTTAATTGTAAGCAATAAAATATTTTATTCACTTTTCACAACTTTAAGTATACAAACTCAAAATATAAATAATTAATTTATTTGACCATTACTATTTTCTATCCTACCTTTATAGAGATAGCGATTCAAATCCAGCATGAATTATCATTACCGAATTAACTAATCATTAACTAATCAAAGGAGTGAGATATGGCTGAGAAAAAATCCATGAGCTTAACAGTCAAGGTACTGTTAGGTATGGCACTGGGCATCATAGTAGGGTTAATCATTAACCTCACGGGTTTAAATGCGCCTGGTACGTTTATAAATGAGTACATTGTTAATGGGCTTTTCCATGTAGTAGGAAAAATGTTTGTTAACGCATTGAAAATGCTAGTTGTTCCGTTGGTATTCTTCTCCTTGATTTGTGGTGTCTGTGGTATTGGTGACATTAGAATGTTAGGACGAGTTGGCGGTAAGTCGTTTGCTTTATATATGATGACCACCGCTATCGCTATCGCAACAGCCATTCTAATTGCTGTTACATTTAGCATCGGCAAAGGCATGAATATTGCTACAACTGCTGAATTTTCAGGTAAAGAGCAGCCACCACTGTCTCAAGTCTTAATTGATATTATTCCTAATAATCCAATAAATTCAATGGCTAATGGAGACATGTTACCTATAATTTTCTTCTCCATTTTACTTGGTATCAGTATGTTGATGGTTGGTAAAAAGGCGAAAAGCTTCATTCAAGGAGCTGAAATTGCCAATGACATAATGATGAAGATGGTTAACATCATTATGTCAGTGGCTCCTTATGCGGTTTTTGCTTTGATAGCCAAAGCAATATCAACACTGGGTATTGATCTGTTAGCATCACTTGCAGGTTACGTTGGTGTACTTGTTGGCGCACTCATGTTCCACTTATTCATCACACTGATGATTGTGCTTAAAGTATTCTCTGGTCTAAGTCCTGCAATGTTCATAAAGAAAATCAGAAATGTTCAGGTCTTTGCTTTCAGTACGGCAAGTTCCAATGCAACGATTCCTGTCACAATGAGAACTGTAACTAAACGCTTAGGTGTAAATAACTCGGTAGCGTCCTTCACAGTACCTTTTGGTGCAACCATTAATATGGATGGAACCGCCATAATGCAAGGTGTTGCGACGGTATTCATCGCAAATGTCTATAATGTGGATCTCGGCATCAGTGGTTATCTAACCGTTATACTAATGTCTGTATTAGCATCTATTGGTACCGCTGGTGTACCAGGAGTTGGTCTCATCATGCTATCCATGGTTTTTACACAAGTTGGCTTACCTATAGAAGGTATTGGCTTGATTCTCGGTGTTGACCGTTTGATGGACATGATTAGAACTGCGGTTAATGTATCAGGTGATGCTACTGTTTCTTCTATCGTTGCTAAAAGTGAAGGGAAAATGGATATTGATGTTTACAATGATCCCAATGCTGGAATTTACGATGAAGATGAAGAAATGCATATTAATGATGCAGTCGAAGCAGAAATGCAAGAAGCTGTTAATTCTACACACAATAAAAAATAACTTAAGGAATCTTTGATCAAGTCTAATTATTTTTAGCTTGCTAAACTCTAATCGACTTATTCAGAGATCCCTTAACATCTAAAGTGCTTTTTAAGAGCGAAGGTGGAATATTCTCTGCCTTCGCTATTTTTTATCCTTGAACAAAATTAAGCCAATGATTAAACGTAATAGCCAGATTCAAAATTTCTTATCTTTTATAATTTTGATTCTCATAATTTCTTCAAGCACACCACTACATGCGGTTGAAAAAATAATGGTCGGCACAAAAGTCGCCCCTCCTTTTGCAATGAAAGATAATAATGGTCAATGGGAAGGTATCAGTATTGAGCTTTGGAATAAAATCGCATCAAAACTAAATATTGAATTTGAATGGAAGCAGCATAACTTAAAATCCTTATTAAATGGCGTAGAGGATGGTAGTCTAGATGTTGGTATTGCTGCAATTACTGTCACTTCTGATCGTGAAAAGAGATTTGATTTTAGCCATTCCTATTATTCAACTGGCCTAAGCATTGCTGTTCCAAAAGAATCTGATAATGGCTGGGCTAATGTTATTAAAGGTATTTTTTCTCTTAGAATGCTACAACTGGTGCTTATCCTCTTCAGTATTTTAACCCTTGTAGGAACCATCACATGGTTGGTAGAACGAAATAAATCGGAACACTTCAATACCAATAATCCCATTAAAGGGATTGCAAGTGGTATATGGCTTGCTGCCGTTACCATGACGACAGTAGGCTATGGAGATATTGCTCCTAAAACAATCGTTGGCAAACTCGTTACGCTGGTTTGGATGTTTGCATCCTTATTATTAGTCTCTATTATTATTGCTGGCGTTGCTTCAACTCTAGCGAGCAGTAAGCTTGAGCCACTGGTATCATCGCCTCATGATTTGGCAAGAGCAAGAGTAGCAAGCATTCAAAGCTCTACAAGTGCAACATACCTTTTAGACAGAAGGATTGAGCCTCACTATTACCCCACTATTCTAAACGCTTTAGAAGCCATGAATAAAAATGAAGTTGATGCTGTTGTCTATGATGCAGCCCTCTTAAAGTACTTCATTCATCAAAACTTTGAAAGGGGTTTGAAGCTCCATGATGGTTTATTTGAATTACAATTTTATGGCATCGCATTTCCAGAAAACAGCAAACTGCGTGAGCCTGTCAATAGAATCATGCTAGAAATCACCCAAAGCAAGAGCTGGCAAGACACACTACACAAATACTTAGGGAAATAGCATAAAGTAGAACAAAAAGAATAAATTAGCCCTATTCAAATCAATTTAAAAAATGGCATAATGATTTCCTTATATCAAAGAGTCAGGTAAATTTATGTTTATGTCCATCGCCATTGCAGTCCACCTTCTAGCCATTATCGTTTGGGTTGGAGGGATGTTTTTTGCTCATCAAGTTTTACGTCGCGCAGCAGCTTACGCACTTGACCCACCGACACGTTTACGCTTATGGGTAGCTAATTTCAAACTTTTCTTCCCATGGGTTTGGCTTAGTATTGCTGCCGTCCTAGCCTCTGGTTTTTGGATGTTTTTTCAATTCCCCACTAAACCTTTGTTTATGCACATTATGATGGGACTGGGTCTTTTAATGGTGCTGATTTTCCTCCATGTCTACTTTGCACCTTATAACCGACTTAAAAAAGCAGTTAGAGCAGAAGACTGGGAAGATGGTGGAAAAGCATTGGCTCAGATTCGTACTTTAATTGGTATTAACTTAAGTATTGGCTTAATCACAACGATTGTTGCTACTGCTGGTAAGTTTTACTTAAATTAACCTAGCGTTTACAAATCAAAGAACTAGCCACTTTTTTGTGGCTTTTTCTTTGCATGCCCATAATGCGGCTTACCCGAAAACTTAGCTCTTAGCTCTTGGCTTACCCTTATAGTTTGAATTTTTATTCGATTTATTGTGATTCGGGACATACTTTCTTTGGATTCGTTTACGTGGCTTTATATCATCCAATAAAATCTCAGATGTAACGCTTTCCATCGGCACACGCATGCCAATATATTCTTCAATTTCTGGCAGGTAAAACGCCGTATCTTCGCAAGCAAAACTGTGTGCTTCGCCCGATGCGCCTGCTCTAGCAGTACGACCAATTCGATGCACATAATCTTCGGCGATTTGTGGCAAATCAAAGTTAAATACGTGTGAGACATCATCTATATGTAAACCACGAGCCGCAACATCAGTCGCAATAAGAACTTGATGTTTACCTTCCGCAAACTCTTTTAACAAGCTTTGGCGCTTGTTTTGGCGCACATCACCAGAAATCATCACTGCTTTAATATCATTGCCACGCATAAAATCATCAATGGTTTCAGCATTACGTTTGGTATTTACAAAAACAATGGCGCGATGTGGCTCTAATTTGTCTATAAGACCTAACAGCAGTGGGATTTTTTCATCATTAGAGGGGTAGTAAATCGCTTGTTCTATTTTTTTCGTATTGACCGCTTCTGCTTTGATTTCCAACTTTTCAGGTTGGTTCATATGCTCGTATGAAAGCTCCATTACACGATGCGATAAAGTCGCTGAAAACATCATGCTAAGACGTTTTTCAGGTGCAGGTAAACGATGCAATAAAAAACGAATATCTTTAATAAAACCCAAGTCCAGCATGCGATCCGCTTCATCGAGAATTAAACCCTGACATTGATGAAAGTTAAACACTTTCTTTTTCCAGTAATCAATAATACGACCTGGTGTGCCGATCAGAATATCTACGCCCTGCTCTATGGCTTTTTGTTGTTGCTCATAACCCGTTCCACCATAGGCTAAGGCAAATTTCAGCCCTGTATTTTTACCTAAAGTATCACAATCTTTGGCAATTTGAATCGCTAATTCACGTGTCGGTGCAAGGATT
>CAYTRF010000158.1:0-4478 GCA_964440065.1 uncultured Cocleimonas sp.
TGTAGCGCTGTTTCACGTTCCGCATTGGGCGTATTAATATCTAAACCCTGTGCAAGCAATGCCCCTAATTTTGCTGTATTGCCATTAGTTGCTGCTGCAAAAAGGTCATCTGCCTCTGGCTCAGGTGCTCTGTTTTGATTTAATGCTGAGTGCTGCATGGCAACGGGCTGGGGCTGTTGCTGATGTTGCTCTTGCCATTCACGTAGCCGTCTTGCTCTAATATCTTCGTTATGTAAAGGTAGCTCTTGTTCTACATTGATATTTTGATTATCTTGGTATTGTACTGGCTCTTCCATGACATGTTGCTCTTGATAATATTCCTCAAGTTGAGTCATATCTATTTCAGCAGTTTCGAAATTATTATTTTCAGCAGCATGTACCAATACAGGAAACCACAATCCCAATATTATTACTAAGCTATAAGAGCGTATTTTTTGCATATTAATCCATTCGGTTTACTTTCTTAACGTGTTAACTATAGTGGCGACGCTGCAATTTCACCGTTGCTACCTGATAGAAGTAACAAAATAATTGATAAGCCACACGGTGCTTTTTAATAGGATTTTTATTTTATTTATACTAAGCTACATCTAGCCGTGTTACTAAACTTTGGAACTGTTTTATAAAGTGTTTAGAAAACTATTAATTTTGATCCTAAGCCTGTTTATTGTTTCTGGGTGCAGTAAGGAGTCACGTCTCTCCGTTTTAAATAAATGCATGACATTAGGCGATGAGTCAATCGTTTATGCGCGTGCAAATTACGTCAAATTATTTCATCATTATAATCCAAAAAAGTTTCAAGAGTCCTTCGATAAAGTTAAGAACTTCGACTATATTACCCACAGGAATGTTATAAACAACTATGATATTGCTGTCCGCAAATTAAAACCTAGGGATAGTGTCACAAAATCATTTGTATCCTCTTGTAAAGACCTTGCCGTTTTTAGTAAAAATTTAGTCGACCAAGCTTATCCAAGAGCGATTTCTCATCAAAGCGAAAACGACTCCCTGAGTAATGCTTTTTTTAATGAGATTAATAGTATTGTGAAGTTTGACGATGCTATTGGTGTGTTCAGTAAAAGTGATAAAAGCTTCAATCAATATGTTAAAATCTATAAAGATGCACTTCTTAACTATAAGAATACGTTTAAATCTGAGCTTATCCCCTAGTAAGTTGTTCAATTAACAGCGTTTATGCTATTGAAAAATAGTTTTTTACCCTTATGTTTTAAAGTAGACACCACTCAAAATAATTTATAATTAATAGGAGTTTCAAATGGAAATATCAGCTGTTGCACTACTCATATTAGCCGTCGTTATTGTAATGATGGCGGTAAAACGTGTCCCTCAGGGTACCGAATATACGGTGGAACGTTTTGGACGATACATTAAAACCCTAAAACCTGGGATTCATTTCATTATACCGGTTGTTGATACTATAGGCTCTAAAGTTAATGTGATGGAGCAGGTTGTTGATGTTCCGCAACAAGAGGTTATTACAAAGGATAACGCCATGGTTAGTGCCGATGGCGTGGTTTTCTTCCAAGTAATGGATGCTGCCAAATCAGCTTATCGTGTCAACGACATGTACCGCGCTATTTTAAATATTACTATGACTAACATCCGTAGTGTGATGGGTTCTATGGATTTGGATGAATTACTTTCTAAACGTGATCTCATTAACTCTCGTCTATTGGCTGTTGTTGATGAAGCTGCTGCAACATGGGGGATTAAGGTTACTCGTATCGAAATAAAAGACATTAATCCTCCTCAAGATTTAGTTGAGTCAATGGGAAGGCAAATGAAAGCCGAGCGTGAAAAGCGAGCTTTAATTCTTGAGGCAGAAGGTACACGTGCTGCAAGAATTTTAAATGCTGAAGGTATAAAGCAAGCTCAAATTCTAAGTGCGGAAGGTGAAAAAGAAGCCTCATTTAGAGATGCTGAGGCGCGTGAAAGATTAGCTGAGGCGGAAGCGAAAGCTACCACGATGGTTTCACAGGCAATTGCTAAAGGCGACATACAGGCCATCAACTACTTTGTTGCTCAAAAATATACGGAGGCCTTAAAAGAAATCGCCTCTGCTGATAATCAGAAAATCATTATGATGCCGCTTGAAGCTTATAGTTTAATGGCTTCAATCGCAGGCATTGCTGAAATTACTAAAAGCAGTTTTGATAAACAAAAATAAACCTACGTAATCAAAATCTGGGAGAAAGGCTATGCTAGAAGGAATCTTTGATAATTTGCTTTACTGGCACTGGTGGGTATTTGCCATTGTTCTCATTATTCTTGAAATATTTACACCTGGCGCTTTTTTTATGTGGATGGGGGCAGCGGCGGTAGCGACTGGGTTTTCCTTATTGGTATTACCAGAACTTAGTTGGGCAATACAATTTATCCTGTTTTCTGTTTTAAGTGTGATTGCTATAACTGCTGGGAAGTTTTGGTTTAAACGCAATCCGATTACATCAGAAAAGCCCAGTTTAAATCAAAGGGGAGATGATCTAATAGGGAAAGTTTTTGAAGTAGAGCAAGCTATCACAAACGGTAGTGGTCGAGTTAAAGTAGGTGAGTCTACATGGAAAGCCAATGGCCCCGACAGTAAAGTCGGAACCAATGTGCGCGTTGTTAGCGTTGATGGTTCGGTGCTTTCTATTGAGCTTGTTAGTTAAGGAAAGCCTGATTAAGTCCCATATTTTTCTTTAAATTCTGCGTTATGGCTCGCTTTAAAGGCATAAGCATTAAAAACTCGCATGCCTTGACTCTGGAATTTTGGCGTTGCCAGAAATTATGGGACTTGATCAGGCTTTCCTTAAGCTTACTTGGTTTAATAAGAAACCCGTTCAATAAAGGCTTTTAAACCAGGGCTTGTTTCAAGCATTAATCGTATTGGTGGACCAATATATCGATTAATATCCTCTTCATATAATTGATCAAATGAACCAACTTCCGCTATATCTGCTACCGTTTGGTTAAGCAGCAACTTGCGCCCACCGTTGGTATCAATAGCGTATACACGGAAGAATTCATTAGCTGAGCGGCCCGTATTTTCTAGCCTCCACAATAAAGACAATTGGTTATTAACGCCACTTTGTAACGTTATTGCTGGTGACGTTGCACTATTTCCTTGTCGCGTCCAGCCATTTATACCTGGCCCACTAATGGCGCCTTGACCAATTTGCTGCCTTACTATTTGTTGCTTAGGGGCTTGTCTTGCTTGTTGTGGGATAGCGGTAGGTTCCAAGTATTCTTCCCAGCCATCCTTAAACGCTGCCTGTTGTTGTGCTGGCTGTGTTCTAACAACTGGTGCTGCTGCTTGTCTTGGTTGCTGCTGTTGTTGCTGTTGCTGTTGCTGTTGCACTACAGCTTGTTTCGTTCTCGCTACTGGTGCTGGTGCTTTAACAATAGGTGGCGGAATATACGTTTTTTGTGGCGGCACATAAGTTACATTGCTGCCCAAGTAATCCATTAATGCTTGATATTTTGGTGTTGATGCTTGATGCAAATGATCTAACATACCAAAAAAGTTTTTAGGTTCTGGCTGACCAATGCCGTAAAAATGTAGCATTAATCCACCCCCACTTTGTGCCCACGTTTTAAGGTACTGCTGATATGCTTGGCGCATACGCGGGTCTTTTTGCACACTCATAAATAAATTTAAAACGGCAGGATCTTTTACGGTATGGGGAGGGTCATAACGAATTAAATGTTGTCCTGCTTCATAGGCCAACATCTGCAAACCATACTTATCAGCTAGCTTTTTATTCGCAAATAGCTGATCCCTAAGACGTGCCATTGAACCCCCAACAGGGCCATTTTTTATCATTCCACCTTGTAGGATTTCTTGGAACAAACGTGACTTGCCTCCATCACCATCGCGAATCCAGCTTTTAACCGTTTCTCGATTTTCCTTTCTAGCAATATAGTCTCCAAAATAAGGGCCTATTCCGTAAGCATCTATGTGTCGTCCACAGCCATTGGCTTCTTTCCACAAGGGGCAATCTAGTATTTCTTTTCCTATCCATGGTACGGAATTTAGCGAACCTACTACACATTTAACCCGGTTGCGTTGTCCTCCAAATTCTTTTTTCCAAATCTGACACATTTCTACGCTACGTTTTGCATACCAGTTTGCAGATAATAATACTCTTCGTTTACCAGCAGGAACTTTAGGGTAGGGAAATTTCCATAAGGTATCTGCTTTTCTCGCCGCGTATGTTGCCGCTGGAAATATGCTATTCCAAACCTCATTTGAATATTCTATGTAAACTTTTTGATTTTTGCGTAAGCGATTTTTAACCATTCGCGCATATTGTTTAATGTAGTCATCGCTAGCTTTATAGGGAACACTCAACCATGGTGTCGCATTAATCGCATTGGCTAAGTCAACCATACGCTCCGCTGGCACACCCGTATTCCCCGTGTAATTTGCTTGACCTATTCCTGCTCGCTCATTCCATTCTACGGCTACATTACCT
>CAYTRF010000159.1:0-4453 GCA_964440065.1 uncultured Cocleimonas sp.
CCCGCTATATCCATGATTCTGACAGCTTGCGGGTTCATTTCTCCTAATCCTGTTAAATTGACGTGATCTGATTTAAATTTTCCAAATTTTCTCAGTAACTTACTGGTAGCTACTCCTTTGCGAACGGGATATTCAAAATTAACTTTGGCATACCAAGCTTGCGACTCAGGACTAACGAGAAATTCAAGTAGTTTGATGGCATTGACTTTGTTTTTAGAAGTAGCGGTTACTCCAGCGCCACTTACATTCACATGTGCGCCGCGATCATTTTGATTGGGCCAAAAGACGGATACTAATTTAGCTGCCTTACGTTGCTTTTTATCCCTGCCTTTGAGCATTTGACCAAGGTAATATGTATTCACTAAGGTGATGTCACATTGACCTGCAGCAATCGCTTTAATTTGATCACGATCCCCGCCTTTTGGGCCACGAGCAAAGTTATTGACTAAACCTTTTGCCCAGTTTTGAGTTTTACCTGAGCCATTTGCAATAAGCATAGATGCTACCATCGACTGATTATAAATATTGCTAGAACTACGCATACAAATTCGTCCTTTCCACTTAGGGCTGGATAAATCTTCGTAACTAGAAAGTTGGTTTTTATTTACTCGGGCGCGAGAGTAAATAATGGGTCTAGTGCGTAACGATAATCCAAACCATTTACCGTGTTTATCTCGTAAATGAGCAGGAACAGAGGCGTTAAGCGTAGGGGAATTCACCGCTTGCAATAAGTTCATCATTTTTGCTCGATGTAGCCGACCCGCATCCACCGTAATTAAGAGGTCAGCAGGGGTGTTTTTTCCTTCAACTCTCATGCGCTCTAGCAATGCATCTGCTTTACTTGTTAATAAGTTAACTTTAATGCCAGTAGTGGCGGTAAACTTATCTAATAGAGGCTTGATAAGCTTCTCCTTACGAGCCGAGTAAACATTCACTTCATTAGCCATTGCCATGGATGCAGATGAGGTCATTATTAGAATAATTACAAATTGTTTGATCATATTTATTTCCTTCTATCGAAAGCATGCAGCGTTATATTATATTTCACTGCGCATATTTAATGATAATGATAATACAGACAGCTATCATTAAATAAAAGTTCAGAATGCCTTTTTATTTCCATAAAAAAAGCCAGCGTAAAAACGCTGGCTCAGTAGATTAGCTGTGGCTAAGCTTATCTTTTATCGTTTTGCAACGCTTTTAATGCATAAAAATCACCAAGCTTAACTTGTACCTGCTTCAAATTTTCTTTGTAATCGGCAAGTGTATTACCTGTGCTATGGGTGAAAGTTTCCGCAGCGCCAGTACCAGTAACACCATTTACTTGGTCACCATCAGGTTGAACAGGGCCATAACCGATTAGGTTGTCGATCTCTAAAAATTTATTTTTATCTATTTTAGATATAGCACCACCGAACTGAAGCGCAAGCATAAAGCCTTTCATTTCACCCCATAGTTTATAGTAATCTTTGGTGCTACCTGCAGGATTGAGTTCAAGCTTTTCAATCTCTACAAATGACAGTCCCGCATATCTAAATACGGCTTCTGCAAAGACTAATTCCCAGTTGCGCTGAATCTCATCTTTAGCTATGGTTTTTAGTGTATTCCGCTCGGTGCTAGTTAGCTTACGAGCATCACCATTTTCATCAACAGCATTAGTAATAATAGTACGGCCTTTTAACCAACCTTCCATAATGTCATTACCGTAAGTACTACCACCATCACCTCTATCAAATACAGTCGCGTAATAAGCAGGACCAGAATTGTATTCAGTGTAATGGGATACCTTGCCATCGCCATCTTCGTCAGCAAATCCAAGTGCATCCGCTTGCGTAACAGGACTTTTCCCTTTTTTGTTAATTTGGTAGTTTTGTTCAGCAGTTAAGGTCTGGAAATGTGCTGCTGCGCCAAAGTAACCAAAGCCCTCATCCCAAGAGTGTTCTTTTCCTGTGTAATGCTTGCCTGGGTTGTAAGGTAAGTTATTATCTTTTACGCCATCCTCTAAGTTCTCGTCTAGATAGTGGTTTACAGATTCACTATAAAAAACAGCTCCCATTAGGTATTTTGTGACCAACTGGCGGTAATTATAACCATTCGTCTCATCCAGAGTACTACTCGTTGTTGCTAAATTTTCAGCAAAGTGTCTTACCCAAAGATCAAGCGTTTCTTTCGCTGTTTTATTACCAGGTACTCCTAACGTTATGGCTTTGTCTGCATCAGCTACACCAGGAATTGGGTCGCCATTCTTTTCGGTATCGTATGTTTTTCCGTATAAGTTTTTGCCTGTGGATATATCACTATTTACTCTTTCTTTAAACACGAACTCGTTTTTATCGGCTGGTGCTTTTATAGCAGTATCATCAATAACATTATTTTCATTCTTTATATAGCCATTAACTTCGGCAATAGTTGCAGCTGCATTAGTAGGAGCTACAGGCGCTTTAAAAACTTCTTTAACCGATAGGCGTAATACATGACGTGCCATTTGGCCCGTATAAGCTACTGATGTATTTGAATCATGCGTTGCATCTTTTAAAGTGATGGGAAAGCCAGTATAAGCAGTAGGTTGCTGAAACATGGTGACTCCGCCAGTAGAGCTTCCACCAGTAGAACTCCCACCAGTAGAACTTCCACCACATCCAGTCGCAAGCATTAAAACGGCAAATGAGGCCGCAAGTAAATTAAATTTGTTTAGGTTTTCCATTATATTTTCCTGAAAGTCATTGAAATTGATTCTGTGGCATGAAAACGGGCCACATGTTAGGGGTATTAATTAATGTTCTAGCGCGATGCTTAGCATTTCGACGTAGATGATATTAATTATCAATACTATCTAACCTTAACAATAATGATATTAATTATCAATATTATCTTGAATTTAATAAGTAACTATTGAATAATGATTTTTTAACGAAATACTTGGAGCTGAAATGCGCATTCAAAACAGCCTTAATAAAAGCATATTACTAGCTTCTCTTTACATGCTTGTCTCTTGTGGCGGCGGCACATCAGGAGGCTCGATTGATGATGATGTTAATGAAAACACAACTGATCAGAGAAAAATAATCACTGATGTTGGTGAAATAATGCAGACAGGTTTCTTAAAACTTGGCACAAGTATTACGAGTCTAAATACAAAAGTTGTTGATTATTGTGATGCGTTAGGTACCAGCGAAGAGCAAGCTAACAGGTTAGTAGCACAAGATTCTTTCAAAACAGCAATGAGTGATTTACAAGCATCTTTACTGCACAGTGTTGGCCCATCTTTAGAGCAAGATAGGATGTTACAACTGTATTCTTGGCCACTATCTAGTCCCTGTCAAATAGACCTCAAGCTGGCTAATAGCTTGCCGTCATTAAATATTGCTGTTAACAAGCGCGGCCTAGATGCACTTGAGTACCTTTTATTTGTAGAGCCCAATGCTAACAATAGTTGTCCGAGTTCTACGACGCCAGTGCCGGCCGACTTACTGGATAACTTTGATGCATTAAATACTGCAGAGAAACAACAACGTCGTTGTAACTTTATGATACCAGTTGCTGCTGATGCTCAGGCATCTGCAATGATTCTTGCTGATGCTTGGGATAACAGCAAAGGGAATTATTTAAATACATTAACTGAAACAAGCAATACCAAAGAAACATTGAACAGAATAACCGATGCTATGTTTTATTTTGAAGAGGTGGTAAAAGAAAATAAACTAGATGCCCCTTTAGGAGGGGCTGTAACTAACGCCTCATCAATCTGTGGCCTAGGGAATCTTTGTCCTGAGGCTGTAGAGTCTCCGCATGCTCGTACCTCTAAAGAGAATGTTCGAGCAAATATGCTTGCATTTCAAGCATTATACCTCGCTGGTTTTGATGGTTGGCTTAAGGATGAGGGAAAGGATGTGCTAGCACAATCATTTGGGGGTAGTATTCAGGCAGTAATTGATGATATTGGCGGTATTGGTGGTGATTTTCATGATGCAGTTACTAATGATACGACATTAATGAATAACCTATTGAATGGATCTGTGCAAGATGTCAGTAGAGCATTACGTTTTGATGTGTTGCTTGCATTAGGTTTGGATTTGCCAGCAGGCTCACAATCCGATACTGATTGATATGAGTGAATCTATTTCTAGGCGTGTCTTTTTGGGGCTGGCACTACTGTCGTATCCTTCATTTTCTGTTTTTGGCGCTGCCAAACGCCCAGAAAGGTCTCCTACAACACAATTTCTGAATGGGCTTATTGATAAATCAGGTAAGCATTATATTAGTGGGTTTAATTTAAAAGGTATTGAACAGTTTCGTGTGGCGCTGCCTAATAAAGTGCATAGTTTTTCCGTTGATCCTGTTAACCCTAATGTAATTATTGCCTTTCCTTCACTCCCTGGTACTCGCGCTACAGTTGTAGATGCCGCTAAGGGAGAAAAGCTAACTATTATTAATAGCCATAAAGGCAGGCATT
>CAYTRF010000160.1:0-4436 GCA_964440065.1 uncultured Cocleimonas sp.
GATAGGAAGAATTTTTTAAAAGATTCGTAAAGCGCCTATCCATCGTTAGTAAACGACTAAAACAAGATAATGTGTGCAGTTATCACCTGCCTTTTTTATTGGTCTCAGGTCGCTAGTCAAAGCTATGTACTCAAATAAAGTTTGTGTATTGGAATAATGCCTCTATATAAGAAAATGATAGAGGACTTTGCACAAGTTGGGTGGACGAGTAAAAATGGTTTTGAAATTTCACACTTTATCGTTGAAAACTTGCTAATAACTGTTATTAGCTTCACTTCCCCCTCAATCAGTAAAATTTCACCCGATTTTTCTTTCACCACTGACTCGTGCTAAAGTCTCTCATAATATTTTTATACTTTCAGAGGAGTCCATTATGTTCGAAAAAAATTTATCGTGTGAAATACGCGTGGTGTTCGTGCTTTTTTCTGTTTTATTTTTACTATCACTGCTTATTGGCAAGTTTTTTGCTGTCATCGGTTTACTTATTACAGCATTTGTCGCTATAACAGGTTCATGTATGGCTACAAAAATGATTGCTCCCGCCTTTTGTAAAAAATCAGTTACTGATGCACTCAGCAAAGCGGGTGATGAAATAAAGTCTGCTGCCGATGATGCTGTTGATACGATTAAGGGAAAAGTAACAAAAAAATAAGCTGGAACCTTTTCACAAGCCAGTGGTGAAAGAAAAGTCGGATGGATAACCATTCGATGGGTTTTCTACAGCCTCGTTGTAACAATTGACATAAAATAAACCTAAAACACACTAATGCTTAGTGCTATCTGAAAAGGATAGAATTATGCATTTATGGGTATAACAACACTAATTAAAGCTGATATACTGATCTGCCATTTTTTCTTAACTTGTGCTATTCAGCGCAAGATAAATGGGTGCAAAGTGCCTTTATATATGGTGCTTAATCAAAGATTTACGAGGAAGTTTATGCACCACCAAGTTTCAAAAGTTTCAAAAATGAATACCTTACCTGCAAAGCAGGGTCTTTATGATCCAGCTAACGAGCATGATGCTTGTGGTGTTGGTTTTGTTGCGCATATTAAGGGTGAGAAAAGCCACAATATTGTTCAACAAGGTTTGACTATTTTGAAACGTGTTACTCATCGTGGTGCAGTTGGTGCTGACCCTAAAGCGGGTGATGGTGCTGGTTTATTGATGCAAATTCCTGATGTTTTCTTTCGGGAAGAATTGAAAAAAGAATTAGATGTAGACCTCCCTCAGGAAGGTGAGTACGGCGTTGGCATGATTTTTTTCCCTAAAGATGATGCACAGCGAAAAGTATTACAAGAAGCGGTTGATTCTGCGATTAAAGAATGCAAGCAGACGTTGCTTGGTTGGCGAAAAGTACCAGTAGACCCGAGTGGTTTAGGTGAGTCTGTAAAGCCTACTGAACCCGATATTTATCAAGTTTTTATTGGTCAAAATGATAACCTTAAAGACCAAGATGAATTTGAGCGTAAACTTTTTATCATACACAAACTGGTTACCGCGAGAGTCAATCAGTTAGGTGATGCAATAGGTGCGGGTGATTTTTACGTTAATTCGATGTCATCACGTACCATTGTTTACAAAGGTATGTTGCTTGCCGAACAGGTTGGCGAATATTATAAAGACTTAATGGATCAACGTGTCACCTCGGCAATCGCGCTGGTACATCAACGCTTCTCAACCAATACCTTCCCGACATGGGATTTAGCCCACCCCTTTAGAATGATTGCACATAACGG
This sequence comes from uncultured Cocleimonas sp., assembly GCA_964440065.1. Classification (GTDB taxonomy): domain Bacteria; phylum Pseudomonadota; class Gammaproteobacteria; order Thiotrichales; family Thiotrichaceae; genus Cocleimonas. The sequence continues at coordinate 1,741 of CAYTRF010000160.1, forward strand.
CGAGATCAATACCAATCAAGGTAATGTCAATTGGATGGCCGCGCGTCAGCATTCAATGGAGTCTGAATTATTAGGTGATGATCTTGAAAAAATTTGGCCAGTTATACCAGAGGGACAATCAGATACAGCCTGTTTGGACAACGCTCTAGAACTAATGGTCGCAGGTGGTTACTCGTTAACCGAAGCCATGACCATTTTAATTCCTGAGGCTTGGTATGGCAATGAGTCGATGGATGAAGACCGATTCGCTTATTACGAATATAACGCGGCAGTGATGGAACCTTGGGATGGTCCTGCGGCGGTTGCATTTAGTGATGGTCGCCAAATTGGTGCAATGTTGGATCGCAACGGTTTACGTCCAGCTCGCTATTTAATTACCGATGATGATTTAGTCGTCATGGCATCTGAAATGGGTGTGTTGGATATACCTGAAAATAAAATCGTTAAAAAGTGGCGCTTACAACCAGGTAAAATGTTCCTAATTGATATGGAGCAGGGTCGAATTATCTCTGATGAAGAATTAAAGTCAGGATTAGCGAAGGCGCACCCGTATCAAGAATGGTTGAATGAAAGCCAAATTAAAGTTTGTGAGATTTTTGGCGATGCTGAAGTGCCAGAACCACTTAATTCTGATGAGCTTTTAAAGCATCAACAGGTGTTTGGTTATACACAAGAAAACCTGAAAATTGTGTTAGCACCGATGGTGCAAACAGGTATGGAAGGTACAGGGTCGATGGGTGTTGATAGCCCTGTAGCCGTGTTGTCGCATCGATCACGACATTTATCAAACTACTTTAAGCAAAACTTTGCACAGGTAACAAATCCACCGATTGATCCGATTCGTGAAGAATTGGTGATGTCGTTGGTGACTTTGATTGGTCCGCGTCCGAATTTATTAGCACATGATAATAAAGATCAAAGCATGCGCCTTGAAATCAAACAGCCTATTTTGACCAATGAGCAACTGTTTAATATTCGCCATATTAATGATCATGCAGGTGATGCCTTTAGGACCAAAACACTAAGCATGACCTATGATGCTGATTTGGGCGAAGCAGGTATGGCCGTCGCTATTAAACAACTCTGTACTGATGCTAGAAGAGCAGTAGAAGGTAAATACAACATCCTGATTTTGTCTGATAGAGATGTATCTGCTGATCGTTTGGTAATACCGGCTTTATTAGCAACGTCTGCAGTACATCATCACTTGATCAAGCGTGGTCTAAGAACAGAAACGGGATTGGTTGTCGAAACAGGTTCAGCGCTTGAAATTCATCATTTTGCTACGTTAGCAGGTTATGGTGCTGAAGCCATTAACCCTTGGCTTGCGCTTGAGACTGTTGATGATAATCTTGATAGTTTTGACCCTGCTTTCGGTAAAAGCATGGATAAGGCAAAGGCACATGAAAACTATATTAAGGCGATAGGAAAAGGTCTTAAAAAAGTGATGTCTAAGATGGGTATTTGTACTTACCAATCGTATTGTGGAGCGCAAATTTTCGATGCGGTGGGTTTAACTTCTGAATTTATTGATAAATATTTCAAGGGAACATCAACGACTATTGAAGGCGTGGGAATCGACGAGATTTCAAGAGAGGCGCGTCGTTGTCATACTCGTGGTTTTGGCGATAAACAAGTGTATAAAAAGCATCTTGATGCAGGTGGTGATTACGCCTATCGCGTACGTGGCGAAAAACATATTTGGACACCAACGACAATTTCAAAGCTACAGCATGCAGTGCGCTCAAACAACGCATCGACTTTTTCTGAGTTTTCAAAAGAAATAGACGAGCAATCACAAGGATTATTGACCTTACGTGGCTTGATGGACTTTAACTACGCTGAGTCTGCAATTTCAATTGATGAAGTAGAATCAGCTAAAGACATTGTAAAGCGTTTTGCAACAGGCGCTATGTCATTCGGTAGTATCTCTTACGAGGCACATTCAACGTTGGCCGTTGCGATGAATGCCATTGGTGCAAAATCAAATACAGGTGAGGGTGGTGAAGAAGCCTCACGTTTTAGCCCGCTAGAAGATGGCACGATGAACCCTGAACGCTCGGCGATTAAACAGGTGGCATCGGGTCGCTTTGGTGTAACCACGGAATATTTAGTCAATGCCGATGATATCCAAATCAAAATGGCACAAGGTGCTAAGCCAGGTGAAGGTGGCCAGTTACCTGGGCATAAAGTAAATGAGCAAATAGGTCGCGTGCGTCACTCTACTCCGGGTGTGGGTTTAATATCGCCGCCGCCTCACCATGATATTTACTCTATCGAAGATTTAGCACAACTCATTCACGATTTGAAAAATGTTAACCCAGCTTCACGAATTTCAGTGAAGCTAGTATCGGAAGTAGGTGTAGGTACGGTTGCTGCGGGTGTTACTAAAGCACATGCCGATCATTTGACGATTTCGGGTTACGATGGCGGTACAGGTGCATCGCCATTGACTTCTTTACGTCATGCAGGTTCTCCTTGGGAGCTAGGTTTAGCTGAAACGCATCAAACGCTTGTCTTAAATAAATTACGAAGCCGTGTTTGTGTGCAAGCCGATGGTGGTTTGCGTACCGGTCGTGATGTTGTCATCGCAGCACTTTTAGGTGCTGATGAGTTTGGTTTTGCAACCGCCCCTTTGATTGCAGAAGGTTGCATAATGATGCGTAAGTGCCATTTAAATACCTGTCCGGTAGGTG
>CAYTRF010000161.1:0-4428 GCA_964440065.1 uncultured Cocleimonas sp.
AATGTGGGTTTATGCCATACCTGGATTATCCAATATTTGGATGTTATTAATTAAAGCAACGGCTTTTCTTTCGTTGCTGCAAGTCACTGATATTGTCTATTGGGCAGGTTTGTTAGGCGCGGCAAATTACTTCCCACGAGCTGGTATGGTGCATCCTGATTGGTATTTGCAATATTACTTTGTATTGTTTCTTTTTTATATTCTGCTGACGGTATTGTCTGAAAAATTCTTTGATGCCTTGCAAGCTAAAGCATCGCGTGGAATGGCGCTGGCGGAGCGATGATGTTAGCCACACTAGTTGATTCTCTATTAGGCAATGCCATAATCCAAGATATTATCATCTTTGCAAAGCCTGCCCTGTTTAATGTATATTTTGCGCTGGCCTCAATCCCTGTGGGCTTTCCGTTAGCTCTTCTTCTAGCAATGGGGAAACTTAGCTCGAACAAGTTATTTTCTCTCCCTTCAAGAATATTTATCTATGCGTTTCGTGGCTCACCTTTGTTTATTCAATTCTTTATGTTCTATGCTCTATTGCTTTCGTTAAATAAGGCTTTGTGGAAACCATGGGGAATTGATGATTGGGTGCTACACCCACTTTTTATTGGTCCGCTGGTACTTATTCTAAATACTGCTGCCTATGCCGCAGAGATTTTCTATGGCGCATTAAAAACGATTCCAAAAGGGGAAGTAGAAGCTGCTCAAGCGATGGGCATGAGTAAACGGCAAATATTCAAAACGGTGACGTGGCCAAATATGTTACGCCTTGCTTGGCCAGCCTATACCAATGAAATGGTGTTTTTATTCCATGCCACATCATTGGTTTATTTTGCGCTTCCTGTTATCAATCAACAAAAAGACTTAATGAATAAAGCAGGGGAGTTATTTGAGAGAGATTACAATATCTATCTACACTTTGGCGTCGCAGGACTTTATTTCTTGGTGGCTTCTTTGATCATTTTTTGGCTGGGTGGATTGGTTCAGAAACGCTTGAATAGGCATTTAGTAAGTGGCTAGAATTTTTGAAAGGTAATAAAAAAGCCCATAAGAATAATCTCATGGGCTTTTTCTATTTAACGATGTTTTTAAATATGTACTAGGAGCCTGTCCGAGAACTAAGATTGGAACGAAAATTTCAGAAATATTATAAGGTGAGTTTATTGAAAGAGGCGAATAGTCGTTCTATTTAACGAATTCAATAAACTCAGATTATGATGTTTCTGGAATTTGCAGTCAATTTCTAGTTCTCGGACAGGCTCCTAGTGAACTAAATGGCTAACAATCGTCATAAGTGCTACAAAAGCTACACTCGCTATTAACGATGAAACAATAGGTGGAAATGGCGTACACATTTCATTCCCACTTGATTTGGAAAAATCATTTCCAGTTAGTTTTTCTATAAAACATTTCATTTTGATGCTCCCCTGCATTGATATAACTTTGACTCGATTATTAAAATAAGTTCAATATACTTTCTTGCCGCTAGCCAAGAGGTATTGTGTTATGAGTCAATGGCATATGTTAGCAACTGCGCAATATGAGGGCATTGATAATTATCAAAATTATTGTTTAGATGTTACTTTTTGTCTTTCTTTGCTTTGTTTTCTTTCTTTTTAGCTTTAGCTTTTTTCTTAGCTCGTTTTTTTGCTTTTTTCTTTACAATTTTCTCAACTTCTTCTTGAGCTTCAATGCGATCAAGCTCTTCATCCATTTCATCATCAGTCATTTCATGGAAGTCATTGTCTTCATCCAGATCATTAAAGAATTTTTCTTCTTTCTCTTCCTTCTCTTCTTTTTCATCATCGTCAAGATATTCATCATCATAGAGTTCACCATCGAGTGATTCCTTATCAATTAAATCTTTAACGTCTTTCTCCTCAGGAGAACTGATGTCAAAACTGTCATCATCTGAATAATCACTGTCACTATGAATCGTTCTTTTTTCAGTGCCTTCGTCATCACTTTCTGCATAGCTGTATTTGTCATCTTCCCAAAGATTATCAGCTTGTAATACAGCTGTTGTTGAAGCTGCATCTTTTGCCTTATTCATTTCATCTTTGGCTTCGCCAGCCTCTTTAACGCGAACTTTAAAGAACTTGCTGGCAATAATACCCAGTTCAAACAATATCCACATCGGGATGGCTAACATAATCTGTGAGATAATATCAGGAGGGGTTAACAACATGCCAACCACAAATGCTCCGACAATAACGTAGGGACGTTTCTGTCTTAATTTTTCAGCGGTTGTCATGCCCGTGGTAATTAATAAAATCGTCGCTATCGGCATTTCAAAGCCAAAGCCAAAGGCAAGAAACATCATCATCGTAAAATCAAGATATTGTGCGATGTCGGGGCTGAAAGTGGCTATATCGGGCGCAAACTGGGGTATTACCTTAAACATCATTGGCAATAATAAGTAGTAAACAAATAAAATACCGAGATAGAAAAGGAAAACACTGGAAGCGAGTAAGGGATAAACCAAACGCTTTTCATGTTTATAAAGCCCAGGCGCTACAAATGACCAGAGTTGATATAAAAGGTAAGGGAGTGCAATTAAGAAAGCAACCAGCAAGGTTAGTTTCATAGGGACTAAAAAAGGCGCGACAGGGCCTATGATGATCATTTCCTGTCCTTGCTCAACTAACGGTGCCGCTAGCCAGTTATAAATATCTTTTGCAAAGGGAAATAAGGCAATAAAAGCAACAGCAACAACGATAACCGCTCGAAGTAGGCGGTCGCGTAATTCAATTAGGTGAGATAAAAAGCCTGTTGCGGCTTTGGTGGTTTTAGTGCTCATTTATCTTTAGTTGTGATAGCCGCTTTTGATTCGGCAACGCTGGCTTCAAACATATTACTGGCTTCACTGACTTCGCTACTAATTTCGTCTTTAGTGCTTTGCATCATGTCGCGCAACTCGCTGATTTCTTCTTTTTGTTTTACCAGCATATTTTGTAATTCATCAGCGCGAATTTCTTTTTCAATATCTTCGCGAGTCGTTGCAACAAAGGCTTTCATCTTGCCAACGAATTTACCTACTGTTTTAGCAAGGCCAGGTAGTCGCTCTGGGCCTACTACCATAAGGGCAATAATTCCCACCACTAATATCTCTAAGAAGCCTGAGTCAAACATCGATATTTACGTTACTTAAAATAAACGTGTTTAGATTTTAAGACTTCGTCGAATCTTTAACTTTTGAAGTCGCATCAATCACATCGTCTTTTGTTTTTTCAATGCTTTCTTTTTTCGCATTTTTAGCAGAGGTGATTTCATTTTCACCTGTTTTCATAGAATCTTTGAAGTTTTTAACAGCTCCGCCAAGATCGCCACCTGCATTACGCAGACGTTTGGTGCCGAAAATTACCACGACGATAACTAAAATGATTAATAAAGACCAAGGGCTGATGCCCGCAAAACCGAATCCGTATAACATAATATTTCTCCTGCTTGTTATTTTTTGCTACTGGTTTTTTCTGCTCGCTTTTTCGACCAGACCAGATGTTCCAAAACGACGTTCTAGTTCTTTAAGAACATCGTCAGGATGTAAATTCTGTTGGGCTAATAATACAAGGGTATGGAACCATAAGTCAGCAACTTCGTAGATTAATTTATCTTTGCACTCTTGTGAAGAGTTTTTTACGTCAGCATCTTTAGCGGCCATGACCACTTCAGTCGCTTCTTCGCCCACCTTTTTAAGAATAGCATCAATACCTTTAGCGTAAAGGCTCGCAACGTATGAGCTATCCGCTTTCGCAGACTTTCGGCTTTCTAAAACCTTGGTTATTTCTGCCAATGTATTATTGTTTATCATATGTCTTTATATCCTGATTTCAATACCTTGATCAGCCATATATTGCTTTGCTTCGCCTACCGTGTATTCATTAAAGTGGAAAATACTCGCGGCAAGTACCGCATCAGCGCCTGCTTTTAATACGCCATCGACTAAATGTTGAAGGTTGCCCACGCCCCCTGAAGCGATTACGGGGATATTGACTGCATCGGTAATGGCTTTGGTTAAAGGGATATTAAAGCCAGACTTTGTGCCATCTTTGTCCATGCTGGTGACAAGAAGTTCGCCAGCACCATAATCAGCCATTTTAATGGCCCATTCTATCGCATCAATACCCGTATCGTTACGTCCGCCGTGGGTAAAAATATCCCATTTATCGGGTTCGCCTTCTTTACTCACTTTTTTAGCATCAATGGCGACTACAATGCATTGTGAGCCGTAATATTCGGCTGCTTCTCTCACCAATTCAGGGTTATGAATTGCAGCGGTGTTGATAGCAACTTTATCAGCACCTGCATTAAGCATAGTACGAATATCTTCAACTTTGCGAATACCACCACCTACTGTTAGTGGAATGAAAACTTCAGATGCAATCGCTTCAACCATATCTACCGTGGTTTTACGATTATCGGAGCTGGCGGTAA
>CAYTRF010000162.1:0-4418 GCA_964440065.1 uncultured Cocleimonas sp.
AACTTCTAAAGCTGTTATAGCGCTATTTGTTGCTTTAGATGCTTTAAAATGCCACTTTTTCCGATTAGACTTTTTGGATACGGCATACAAAGTTTGGAATTTCATATCATCTTTTTTTACGGGATACTCAGCAGCCGTTAGAATGCCATATTGCGGATGATGAGTAACACTCTCTAATGCTTTGTTTTTACTACGATAAGTTTTTCGTTTACGTAGTTTTTTGGGGAGTTTAATATTTTTTAGTAGCCTTCCTTGAGGTGAGTAGCGCGCAATTCTTGGTTTGTTCTCGAATGCGATAGTGAGCTTAGAATCGCCACTTATTCCATTATTACCATTGATGAGTGACAGGCCTTCTGAATCACTAAATTTACCTTGTAAAGGTTTGCCTGCAATGTCTTTTAGCTCTGTTGCGTAAATAGCTTGCATGGACACAAGTTGACTATTTTTTGAACCACCTGAAAAACCTAACGTAAAATGATAAAGCAAACCTTCATCTGAAATAGCGTAGAGGAGTTCTTCGTCTTTGTCCCAAGCGATCCCAGATAATTCTGATATCAGTAAAGAATTGGATCTCTTTTGGCGTAATGCGATACTCCCTTTGATGCTGACTTTCATAAAGTCATTACTAATTTGCGAATTTTTCCCTTCAGTTGGGGTTATCGGGTAATCGTAGGAGCTTGATTGAGCGTAACTGTGGCTTGTCAATAAAAGGCATGGCAATATGGAAATACGTAAGCCAGTAAAAAGCCTCTGAAGCAAGTGCTTAAGAGGCCTGGTTGGTTTTGATAAGTTTTTAGATCGGTTTACAGTTATCAACATAAGGTTATTATGTCGTTTTAACCGCTTGAGCTCAACTGACCTTTTAGAACTATTTTTCCTGTTGGCTCCCTAATGGTACGATCGCCTTTTTGCTCAATGCTAATAGCTAACATACCCACATTTTTCATATTCTTCCATTCTTTCTTACTAATTTTAATTTCAGTTTTTCCCGTTTTAGAGATTACACCCATCTTCATTGGCATGCCACCGTCTCTTGGGTGACACCACAGAGTTAACTCCATATCATCTGGAATAGTAACAGGTGTCATTATATTGATAGACAGTTTCATGTCGGATTTTATAATTTTAGTAACGGCAACTGCACCATTTACACCTGACTCAAGAACCGCAGTATAAGCTTTTGCAACGGGTGTTCCTGTCATTGGATTCCAGACTAATACAGCAGAGACTATCAATGCCATTGCTGCCATGCTGAAGCCTTGTTTGAAAAAGCTAGCTTGCCACCAAGATTGTTTTGTTTTGTGAGAGTCGTTGAGAGAGATCGCTTTTTTCTCTGAAGCACTAATGTGGGCTTCAATGTTTTCCCAAACTTGATTAGAGGGTTTCTCATCAGGTAACAGTTCGACTAAGTTGGCGAACTTTTGCTCATAGGCTTCCACAACTGCTTTTAAGTAAAAATGAGTATCCATTAAAACTTCGAAGCGTTTGCGAGCGCGACCGTGTAGAGAGCCAACAGCATACTCAATGGCCAATTGCTCAAAAAGCTCTGGGTTTTGATAGCGTGTTAAGTGATTCTTAGCGTTACTGCTAGTGGTGTTCTTTAAGTCAGACATGGGCGTAAGTCCTCCAATCCTCTTCTAATCCAGGCTTTAATTGTGCCTAAGGGTTTATCTAATTTATCAGCCAGTTCTTGATGCGTATGCCCGTAATAATAGGAGAGTAATATGCATTCTTTCTGTGCTGGTTTTAATCCATCTAAACACGCCATTAAACCTTTAACGTCTTGGCTTAAGTTTTCTAGGCTATCGGGTTGTAAATCGCTCGAAGCAAATTCTAAACCTTCGTATTGTATTTCGGTTTCTGCTGCTTTTGTTTTTAAGCTACGCAGTTTATCTAATCCTTTATTACGTACTACGGTCGACATCCAGGTCATGGCTCTACCTTTTCCTGGTGTATAAGAATCAGCTTTTTCCCAGATTTTAATAAAACCTTCTTGTAATACATCTTCTGCCCAGGCTTCAGTTTTCATCAATCGTAAGCAGAGGCTCATTAATTTAGGGGAGCATTCTTCATATAGCCTTTTAAACGCTAATTGGTCTCCCTGTGCAGTTTTCTGTAATAATTCGGCGTAAATATCTTCCATCACTTTTTCTTCTTTTGGTTAAGACATAAGTCTTAGTTATTGGTATCAGTATAGTCTACGTTTCTTGCTTGTATATACGCCACAAAATATTTTTAGATGCAAAAAAAGGCTCCAATCAGAGGAGCCTTTTGACAAACGGTATGAATAAATACTAATTATTCATCATCGCCAACTTCTTTCATGCTTAAACGCATGCGACCTTGACGGTCAATTTCAAGTAACTTAACACGAACCTCGTCACCTTCTTTAAGGTGGTCGCTTACTTTCTCAACGCGCTCATTACTGATTTGTGAGATATGAACTAAGCCATCTTTACCGGGTAGGATAGTAACAAAAGCACCAAACTCCATGATCTTAGCAACCTTACCGTTATAGATCGTACCCACTTCGGCTTCAGCTGTAATATCTTCGATGATTTTCTTTGCAGCACTTGCTGCGGCACCATCAACTGCCGATATTTTGATGGCTCCTGTATCATCAATATCAACTTGTGCTCCAGTTTTCTCTGTAATGCCACGAATAGTCTCGCCGCCTTTACCGATGACTTCACGAATCTTATCAGGGTTGATTTTCATGGTAACGTAACGAGGTGCAAAATCAGAAACTTCTTCTCGTGATGTAGAGATAACGGTATTCATCTCATCAAGAATGTGTAAACGTGCAGTTTGAGCTTGCTCAAGTGCAATTTCCATAATCTCTTTAGTAATACCTTCGATTTTGATGTCCATTTGTAGTGCGTTGATACCGTCTTTAGTACCTGCCACTTTAAAGTCCATATCGCCTAAATGATCTTCATCACCTAATATGTCAGTTAATACAGCAAAATCTTTGCCTTCTTTAACCAAGCCCATGGCGATACCTGCAACCGGTGCTTTAATGGGAACACCTGCATCCATCAATGAAAGAGAGGTTCCACAAACAGAAGCCATTGAGCTAGAGCCGTTTGATTCTGTGATTTCTGACACGACACGGATAGTGTATGGGAATGATTTTTGATCTGGCATAACCGCAAGAACACCGCGTTTAGCTAAACGACCATGTCCAATTTCACGACGACCAGGGCTACCTGTACGCCCTGTCTCACCTACCGAGTAGGGAGGGAAGTTATAATGAAGAATGAATGGGTCTTTATAAGAGCCTTGTAGTGCATCGATGATTTGTGCATCACGTGTTGTACCAAGCGTAGTAACAACTAGTGCTTGTGTCTCACCACGGGTAAATAGCGCCGAACCGTGAGTTCTAGGCAGCACACCAACACGAGATTCAATAGCGCGAACAGTTGTATTATCACGGCCATCAATACGTGGCTCACCAGCGATTATGCGGCTACGAACGATTTTCTTTTCTAGGTCTTTAAATGCACCAGAAACATCGCCAGCATCATCGTCTGATGCTAAAGCTTCCATTAGCTTGGTTTTAGCAGCCGCTACTTTATCTTGGCGCTCCATTTTATCAGCAGTTTGGAAGGCATCTTTAAGATCAGCTTCACAAATTTTAGCAACGGATTTAGCCAATGCTACGTCTTTTTCTGGGGCTGTCCATTCCCAAGTCTCATTACCCACTTCTTTTGCAAAATCTTTTATCGCAGAAATTGCTGTTTGCATTTCATCGTGACCGAAAACTACAGCGCCAAGCATAATTTCCTCAGAAAGCTCTTTTGCTTCTGATTCAACCATTAATACCGCATCGTTAGTGCCTGCAACCATTAGATCAAGATCAGAATCTTCAAGTTGAGATACTGTTGGGTTAAGAATGTATTTACCCTCTTTGTAACCAACGTTTGCAGCACCAATAGGTCCAGAGAAAGGAATACCAGAAGCACTCAATGCAGCTGATGTACCTAGCATGGCCGGGATATCAGGTAGGATATCTGGGTTTAAAGAAACCACTGTGATGATGACTTGGACTTCATTCATGTAACCGTTTGGAAAAAGAGGACGAATAGGGCGGTCAATCAAACGTGCCAATAAAGTCTCGCCTTCACTGGGGCGTGCTTCACGACGGAAAAAACCACCCGGTATTTTACCTGCAGCATAGGTTTTTTCTTGATAGTTTACAGTTAATGGAAAGAAGTCCTGACCAGGTTTAGCTTCTTTTCGTCCAACAACGGATACGAAAACCGTGGTTCCATCCATATCGACCTTAACAGCCGCGTGTGCTTGACGAGCGATTTCGCCCATTTCTAGTTCAACAGTATGATCGCCATACTGAAAAGTTGTAGTAACAACATCAAACATATTGATTATTTCCTTTTAGTGATTTTGGTAGTTCTTAA
>CAYTRF010000163.1:0-4417 GCA_964440065.1 uncultured Cocleimonas sp.
TGTTGTTTGTGCCTTATATCATTTTGTGATTCTTGAAGATTTTGAATCACTTCGTGAACCATTACTAAAAACCATGCTTTCCCATGAAGTGAGAGGCACCATACTGCTTGCCCGTGAAGGTATCAATGGCACCATTTCAGGCACACGTATTGGCGTTGATAGCGTACTGGCGTGGTTGCGAAGTGATGAGCGTTTAGCAGATGTGGATACCAAAGAATCCTATGACAATGAAGTGCCTTTCTATCGCACTCGGGTAAAGTTAAAAAAAGAAATCGTCACTATGGGCATTGATGGAATCGACCCTAAACATATTGTAGGAACTTATGTTAAACCTAAAGATTGGAATGCCTTAATTTCTGATCCTGATGTTTTATTAGTGGATACGCGGAATGATTATGAGGTGGCGATTGGCACCTTTAAAAATGCGCTTAACCCCGACACAACAACCTTCAGTCAATTTCCAAAATACGTGGAAGAAAATCTAGATAAGAAAAAACACAAAAAAGTAGCCATGTTTTGCACCGGTGGAATCCGTTGTGAAAAATCCACTGCTTTCTTAAAAGAGCAGGGCTTCGATGAGGTTTATCATCTTCAAGGCGGTGTGCTCAAATATCTTGAAGAAGTGCCAGAAGAAGAGTCATTGTGGGAAGGTGAATGCTTTGTTTTTGATAACCGTGTCTCGGTTAACCATCAATTAGAAAAAGGACAGTACGATCAATGTCATGCCTGTCGAATGCCAATAACCGAAGCTGATAAAGAACATGATAATTATATGCACGGTGTTAGTTGTCATCATTGTTATGATCATACTTCCGCGTTGCAAAAATCGCGTTATATTGAGCGTCAAAAGCAGATTAAATTAGCAGAACAGCGTGGTGAAGAGCATATCGGTGGTGATGTGGCCAAGTTTGCAGATAAACACCGTAAGGCAAAGAGTGACTTTAAAACATCGCAAGCTAAGGCTTCTCAGGAGTCAGAGACACCTTAGCAACAAAAAATCATCGAGCCATGCATAAATTCTAGTATCGCTTTTAAACAACAAAAGCGAGCTATCATTCAAAAGTGGGGGTGTACTTTTAGAGCATTATGGGGGTATTTTTTGATTGCTTAGTGTTTAGGCAGATTCGATTAGCTCTTTCTTTGCTTGAAAAGCAATCACATTTCCTTGAGATCCTGTTTTTCTATGGTCAAGGCCAAATATCTTATCAGTAATATTATCCTCAATGATCTTATAAAGAGTTTCGTTGACAACGCCATAGTTATAAATTTCATCTAACTTTTCTTTTAAGACTAAATATTTATCATCATTAGATTTGAAGTTTTGAGTTTGATAATGGGTGCCCTTATTGAGAATGTCTTTTCTCAAATTTTGTATAAATGCTTCGCATTGGCTAATAGCTTTATCACTACTAACAAACACGGTTTGGTCATCGGTGATTGAAAATGCTTTTGTATTGGTGTTTTCGAAGAAGAAAGAATAAATTGTCTCTTTATTATTTAAGGCGAAAGCGAATGATAGTGATGAGAATAAAATAAATATCCCACTCATAACATTTAACCAAACTAATGAATTAATGTGAGAAAGTGATAAAAATGTGATACCTGCAAATAATGATATTAATGAAAAAGCCAAGTGATGAACTTTAATCTTATGCTCCACCATTGGTTCTGGGCTAATCAAATCCAGAGGAATTGAGCTTGTTTCTTTACCAATCAAGGAATGTTTACTTATTCCAATATTACCCATTCCATCAATATTAAATTCAGTGTTAGATAGTAAGGAGTGATGAGAAAGTACTCTTATGTTTTTTAGTAGCTTCATTACGATAATTTTAATTATTGGTTAGTAATATATACATCGTAAGCGTTTATTTAAGCGAAAGCACGGCTCTTTAACCTCACCCGTATTACTTGTCAGATTAAAAGGTTCATCGTGTGAAATTTATGGATAAAGGGTTGTGATTGATGGATTACTCTCTACCACCCAGTAAGAAATCTTGATATTCCTCTAACTGCTTCCATTCACCATTAAATGCCATTTTTGCTTGGTGTGGCCAAGTATCTGGATTGTGCATTCTAAACTGCGGTCCTGCAGTATCTAGCAAGTCCTTAATGGTTGCGCTATTGCAATTTTTTAACTTCTCAAACGTATTAATGCCCGCTTTATGAAGTAGTTCTTCAATTTTTGGACCGATGCCCTCGATCTTTTTTAGGTCATCGGTAATAGTTTCTACTGTCGAATCAGAAGAAGAGGGACGTTGATCAACATTGTTATTTTGCGCGATTATGCCGTGTGGAGAGGATGTTTTTAATTTTGGCTCGGATTCGGATTCTTCCAGAGATGCTTGTCGAACACCTTGCATAAAATCTTGATATTCTTCGAGTTCTCTCCATTTTCCTTTTTCAGCATAACCAGCTTGGCGTGGCCATGTATCAGGCTCATGCAATTTGAACTGTGTACCCGCCTCATCAAGATAAGATTTTAGAGTATCACGGTCAGATTTTTTAAGGCTCCGATAGGTGTGAATCCCCTTGTTATTGAGTATTTCTTGTATTTTCGGGCCAATACCATCAATTTTCTTTAGGTCATCTTTTATTTCACTATTCTCACTTGATGTCGTTGATTTCTTAGAGCTTGTATAAGAATCAATTGATGAAAGATTTTTGGTTACGTTGGAACCACTATCGATCGTGTCAATAGTATCAGTTGAGGCATGATCAGGAATCTTTGTAGTAGTGGTTGTATCATCCTTTTCATTGGTGAAGAAGCTACTATCATCATCCATAAATTCTTGATAAATTTTAAGCTCTTCCCATTCTCCTCGTTCCGCCATTCCCGCTTGAAGGGGCCATGTTTCGGGTTCGTTTTTTTCAAAACGAGTCCCTTCTTCATCAAGATAAGACTTTAGGGTATCTCTATCCGACGTCATTAAATCTTTATAGCTTACGATGCTTTTAGTGTTGAGTATTTCTTCTATTTTTGGACCGATGCCTTCAATCTTTGTTAAATCATCATGTGCTTGTGAGAGTTGATCCTGCTGAAGTGATGTTGTTTTATCTGATGTTCTTTTTAAGAAAGATTGATACTCTGACAGTTTTGTCCAATCACCTTTAGCTGCAAGGCTAGCTTGATGTGGCCAAAATTGTGTTTCTTTTGCAATTAAGTCATCTTTAGAGAATTTAAGTGATTTTACAAGTGTTTGCCTGTCACTATCGCGTAAATCAGTAAATGATTTTATTCCATGATCTCTAAGTTGATTTTCTAGTGAGGTTGAAATGCCTGTGATCTTAGTTAAATCATCTATTTTAGGGCGGGTGTAAGGATTAGCAAGAATTTCTGCTTGATAATCTTTTTCTATGGAACGAACAGTATGTTTTGAATTTACAAAACTTGTTACCGATGCTTGATCTTCATTTAGATCAGCAAAAGTTACTGCATCTTCATTTCTTTGATCTGCTGTTGAGATTTTTTTACTATTATAAATTAATTTACTAATCAGCCAGCTAAGTAATAAGCCTAATAGAAATGCTCCTGCAAGCATGATTAAGATTTCTAAAGTAGCATCACCTTGATTATAGGTTTGTGTAATATCATTATTAAACATGTTGTTCATTCCTTGATGTTCTGGCTTATATGTTGGCAACTAACTAAACTAATACTGCGCCTAATCATAATTGGTTGGGTAATATTTCAATTCGATTATTTTTTGGATTGCGTTTCTCAGAAGTATTTTCTTTTAAGGGTTCTGTCGCACCACGCGATAGAAAATCAATCTGTTGAAAAGGCACTCCTAAATTAATTAAAGTTTCTCTGACTCCCATGACACGACGAATACCTAGCGCAAGATTTTCTTGCGGCGTTCCTATATTTTCAGTATGACCTATTAGGGTAATCATATTATTTGGACTTAACTTCATCCAGCTAACAACCTTAGAAAGGTAATCTGTAATTTGAGTAGAACTTGTTAATTGTTCAGAACTTTTAACAAAGTATATTTTTGATGCCTTAAAAGGTTTTGGGTCAGTACCCTGTATTGGTTCAATTGCTGGTTGATCTTTTTCTGTACTTAAAGTGTTGGCAATTGTTACTTTATTGTCATTGGTGTCATTGGTGTCAGTGGTTTGAGAGTTGGAGTTATCAGAAACATCTATGGAACCGTTTGTAATCACATTAGGTGTAGCCACATTAGGTTTGTCGCTATCAATGTTTGCAACTAATGGATTAGTTCCTTGTTTAATTTCCTCTGCTGTTGATATGGAATCATTGTCATCATCAGTATCTATAGGATCAATCAAACCATCTTTATCCGTATCTTGAAGAATGTTGTTTTGGGAGCTTTTTAGTTCTATTGCATCGAGTAAACCATCATTATCTGAGTCATCAGAAAGAGGATTCGTGCCAATTTTAATCTCATAT
>CAYTRF010000164.1:0-4401 GCA_964440065.1 uncultured Cocleimonas sp.
AAGTTGGTGCTAAAGCTGTCCTAAGGATGGGGTACACTTATATTGCCGATGTGTCTAAATATATGATTACGAAAACGCCCCTTAATAGTATCGTAATGTCTATCAACCCAAATTTGCTTAGCAAACCATTCCAAAGCAATAGCCTCAAATGTATTTTCAGCACTTGTTGAATTTATGCTTCTTTTGATTTTCCTTTGCAAAGACGGATCAACACCCTCTCGAAGTAATTTTCTCGCTTGATAATGAGCATCCCTAGCTTCATCTAATGAAATTTCTGAGTAAACCCCTAACGCTAAAGTTTTACGCTTGTTTTTAAATCTATAATCGAATCGCCAATATTTCCCTTTAGACGTTACTAGCAGATACAACCCATAACCATCGGTGAGCTTATAGCTTTTAGGCTTGTGTTCCGCTTTTTTTACTATTGTTTTATTAAGGTTCATGTGACGGTATCTACTTTTTATTTAATTAAGATACCGTCAAAAGTACCGTCGGACGTGTGATATGTCAATGAATTGGGTGAGACCCCATGACACTTGAAATTGGTAGCCCACCTTGCTGTGGTGAGCTTTTGACATGATATGGAACATCATGACATTAGTATATGGCGGAGAAGGAGAGATTCGAACTCTCGACACGGGATAAACCATGTACTCCCTTAGCAGGGGAGCGCCTTCGGCCACTCGGCCACTTCTCCATATTGATTCTCTTAAAAGTTAAAAACCACTTTTCTTAAGAGAGCGCAAGGATACCTTTGCAGTGCTCTAAGGTAAAGGTTGAATTATCAAAAATTGTGGATTTTAAGTGATTTTGTCGCTCAAAACGACGTTACAGTTGAAAAGCTATTTCCAAGCCCCATAGTTTTCACATTCATTCATAAGTAATTAGGAAATTATCATGCCTCAAGCAAGCGCACGCCACCTACTCGTTGAAACTGAAGAACAGTGTAACGATATTAAAAAACAAATTGAAGAGGGTGCAGATTTCTCTGCAATGGCTCAAGAACATTCTAGTTGTCCATCAAAAGCACAAGGCGGAGATTTAGGTAGCTTTGGTCCAGGACAAATGGTTCCAGAGTTTGATAAGGTTGTTTTTAGTGCTCCTGTGAATACCGTTCAAGGGCCTGTGAAGACTCAGTTTGGTTATCACTTATTAGAAGTGACCGAACGTACTGACTAACTTCTTTTTTAGTCAAACTAACTACTATAAAAAAAGGCTATTGATTATCAATAGCCTTTTTCTTTCCTACACTCCTAGTATGTATTTTTTTAAATAGGGTTTCTATACGTATTCGTTCTATTTCTCCAACCTGGTAGCCATTTTCGTTCGTTGCGACTTGGGTTTGAATTTCTTACGCGTCTTTCTAATACTCTCATAGAAGCATCAGCAAACTCATTTAGAGCTTGTGGGCCTACACGTGCTGGGCGCATTTCTTCTAATACTTGAAGTAATCCCCAGTTGTGACCTTTGTATCCACCATTACGATTTAAGCCTTCACCTTTAAAGTTAACGTAATCGATTAACACATAACGTCCACCTCGCGAGTTTGCAACAGCATTTAGGTTATTGGCGACTTGTGATCGTAAATGCGGCGGTGTCTTTTTAACTAAACGTGGCATGGCGCGCATTGCACGATCCATAATGTACTTTGCTTGTAAATTACGTGTGCTGTATAGCAACTGCGCAAATTGTTTTACTTCAGGTCTATTTTTAGCGCGCATTAGTTCTTCACGGGTTCGCCATGGAGCACCTTCAAAACGGGCGCGTTGAATCCATGCTGGTAACTTTACGCCATTATTTTGTAGGTAATCTAATAAACCTGGGAAGGTGTTTCCGAAACGTGCTCGGCGACCTGCTGGATACCATGTAAAGTGACCGATACCCATTGCAGCAAAATCTTCGCGTTTATTCCAATGAACGAGTTGATCAATACGACCTCCCGTTTCATTTTGAAATATTTTATCGCCAATAGCGTATAGCTCAGCATTATTTACTTGTGCTGGGTTTTGTTTTACTGGTTGGCGAACCTGTGGGGTGGCTTTTCTCACTTGTGGTTTTTTAATTTGCTGATGCGTCACACGTTGTCGGTGTGGTGGCTGGTATGTTTTTGATGCTGCTGGTGGTGTTGTAGTTTGATGAAATGCAACCCGTTTTGGTTTCACAGGTTGCCTATCAACATAGTAGGTTTTACTAGGTTGATTAGAATGCTTTGGAGAGCTAGTTGGTTGACTACACGCAGACAGACCAATTACAGTCACTGCGGCAAGCCCAATAAGGGGTTGTGGTTTCATAAATTTGCCGTTTATTATTTTTATTATTAGAACCAAATTAGGGATCAGTGGTTCACGGGTTTAACTAAGTAGAGATAATATAGATTTCTGAAATTGATTCTATCGTCTTACGATAAACTGTTATAAAAAAAGAAGTTTTCTGATGGATGGTTTGTTTTCAGTCAAGTCGATTAAGGTGTTCTAATATCACTTTTAGCCTGCTTTGCCAAGTTTCAAATGGGGTTTCCCTTCCTGCTTATACTAAATTTTATAAAAACGTCGAACCGAGTGGAGCGAGATAATGTTGACGCAATAAGATGACTACCTGAAGGCGAAAAAACAAGGAAAAGTGGGGGGGTGTACTTTTAAGCTGTTGAGAATAATTATTGTTCTATAAAGCTTCTTTATCTTTATTTTAACTTTCTATAAAGACGCTCCCCTAACAGGAGTGCTAGTACTATGGAGTAAATTATCGGCTCACGAATATCTAGTTTCACCATCCACCAAAAGTGGATTAACGCTAAAATACTAATCAGATAAACAATGCTGTGTAAGTGCTTCCAGTTTTTACCCATGCGTCTGATCATGCCTTTTGTTGAAGTAACCGCTAAAGGGGTTAACAAGACGAATGAAACCATGCCTATAGTAATAAAGGGTCTTTCCAAAATATCAAACCAAATTTCTTCCCAGTCAAAGAATTGATCAAACCAAAGGTAGCCAATTAAATGTAGCACTACATAGAAATAAGCATAAAGACCTAGCATGCGCCTAGTGCGTAAAAGCTGCGCCCAATTTAATAGTCGTCGTAGTGGGGAGACCGCTAAGGTGATTAGCAAAATGCGTAACCCCCAATCGCCTAAACCGCGTATTACGGCTTCTAATGGGTTTGCCCCAAGTGTGTCTTGCCACATTCCGTACGCGTAATAAAGCGCTGGTAATAATAACAGTATAAATAAGGCAGGTTTAAAAAGGCGAGTAAAATAGGCTTCAGGTATTTTCATGGTTAGTTATAGTTATAGTTATTTTTATTTTGAAGAACTACCCAGCTATAAAGCTGAGCATGGTAATATTTTCTAGAAGTATTTTTTTAGATCCATTCCTGCATATAAAGAAGCCACTTGCTCTTCATAGCCATTAAATAGTTTGGTTTTAATTTTACGGAATTGGCCAATACGACGTTCTTTACGTTGACTCCAACGTGGGTGCGACACATTGGGGTTTACATTTGAGAAAAAGCCATACTCAACTTGACTGGCTTTTTGCCAAGAGTTAATGGGTTGTTCTTCTAAAAAGCTAATCTTGGCGATACTTTTAATACTCTTAAATCCATATTTCCATGGAACAACTAAGCGAAGTGGCGCACCATTTTGATTAAGTAAATCTTTACCGTAAATGCCTGTTCCTATTAAGGTGAGAGGGTTCATCGCTTCATCCATACGTAAACCTTCAACATAAGGCCATTCAAGAACGGCACGTTTTTGGCCTGGCATTTGTTTAGGGTCATATAAGGTTTCAAAATAAACGTATTTAGCTTTTGATGTGGGCTGCATGCGCTTAATTAAATCCGCCAGAGGAAAACCCATCCACGGGATAACCATTGACCAGCCTTCAACACAACGAAAACGATAAATACGCTCTTCAATAGAAACAGGTTTCAGTAAGTCTTCTAGGTTATATTTACCGGGCTTTTCGCATTCACCCCCTACAACCACATCCCACGGTGAAGTAATTAAGGTATGTGCATTTTTTTTAGGATCAGATTTTCCTGTGCCAAACTCATAAAAATTACAATAGCTTGTAATATCATCGTAATCTGTGAGCTCTTCATCCGTCGAATATTTTGACATAGGTGTTTTAGCCGAAGCTTCAATCAGTGGCAAACCACTAACCGCAGCAATTCCAACACCCGCAGCGTTCTTCATAAACTTTCGACGATTTTGGTAGATATCAAAATCTGTTACTTGATTTTCTTTAATATTTTTATTTTTTAGTATTAGCATATTTTCTACCCCTGCTTATTTCTAATCCATTTATCATCTAGTACATCAACCAGTTATTATAAACCCATTCTAGCACGCTTGTTGTCTTGTATTAATACAGACAACAAGTTTGCATTGCAAAACATAACAAT
>CAYTRF010000165.1:0-4384 GCA_964440065.1 uncultured Cocleimonas sp.
AGTGGTGGCAAGCGCTTAAGGCCAATGATTGCCTTATTAATGGCGCGTGCCTGCGACTATCAGGGTGATAAGCATATTGATATTGCTGCCATTGTTGAGTTTATCCACACAGCTACTTTGCTACATGATGATGTGGTTGATGATTCTGACATGCGTCGTGGCAAAGACACAGCGAATAATGTTTGGGGTAATCAAGCCGCTGTATTAGTCGGGGATTTCCTTTACTCGCGCTCATTTGAAATGATGATTGATGTTGATGACATGCGTGTTATGCAAATCTTAGCTCAAACTACTAATATCATTGCTGAAGGTGAAGTGCTTCAATTGCTGAATGTAAATGATGCCGACACTGATGAAGAGCGTTATTTAGAGGTCATCTATTCTAAAACGGCTAAATTATTTGAAGCAGCCTGCCAACTAGGCGCGGTTTTATCTGGATTATCTTCTGAGGAAGAAAAGAAAATAGCGGCATATGGCACACATCTTGGTACTGCTTTCCAGCTTATTGATGATATTTTGGATTACAGCGCCAGCAGTGAAGAGATGGGCAAAAATGTAGGCGATGATTTAGCGGAAGGAAAACCAACATTACCCTTAATCAACGCACTAATGGTAAGCAATGAAAATGGCGCTAAAGAAGATGCAAATCTGATTCGAAATGCAATTGAGCAAGGCGGGCTTGATCATATTGATGAAGTCATGCAAATTATTCACAAAACAAACTCACTGGAATACACGACTAATGTGGCTAGAAAAGAGACTATTTTAGCGATAGACTGCCTAAATTTTTTAGCCGATAGCGATTATAAAGAAGCTTTAATTAGCCTTGCAAACTACTCTTTAAGCCGTACTGCTTAAAAAAAGTACACCCCCCTACTTTTCGGCTGTTTTTTGAAGTAAACTAAACTTAATTACTTTTAACTGGAACAATATAATGAAGTTATCCGCTGGAACAATCGGAACATTAGTTTTTACTGCAATTGCAACTGCTGCATTTGTTTGGATGGCCAAACGACCTGCCGTTGATGTCACTGCAATGCAGTTTGGTATGCCTCCAACTGGAAGCGCAACCGCACCATCAACTGAAGCTTCTGCACCAACCCCAACAAATACCGACATGCCTAAAGCCGAAGAAGCAACAGTAGAAACGACTACAGCTGAATCAACCACTACTGACGCCGCTACCACTTCTTTGAGCAACGAAAATACACAAAGCACCACAGCAGCTGATAGCGCCAGTACGGAAGAAGCTCCAGCTCCAGCTCCAGCTCCAGCACCAGCTCCAGCTCCAGCACCAGCACCAAAAACAGAAGAAGTAGCGCCTGAATCAACGACTACACCCGAAGCGACGAATAACGCCACGTCTGAAACAGAAGAAAACACGAGCACAAACTCAAACAATAGCAGTGAATCAGCTACCAGCGAAGAAACAACAACTACCCCCAAAGCTGACACACAAGAAACAGATACACAAAAAGAAGAGTCTTCAGCAACTGAAATGTCTGAGCAGTTGGATGGAATATCGCCACAACTTAAGAAATTCTTATCTAATATGGGTTCACCAAACTCAAATTAATTGGCGTTTAATTCTAGTAGAGCACGTTACACAATAACGAAGTCGTGTGTTATTTCAGCCGTTTTGCCTAACATAATAGAGGCAGAACAGTATTTCTCAGCCGATAATTCAATTGCTCGTGCTACCCTTTTTTCTGATAAATCATTACCCGAAATAATGAAATGAAGGTGAATTTTAGTAAATACCTTCGGCTCACTGCCTGCGCGTTCTGCTGAAATTTCTACTTCACAATTGACCAAGTCTTGCTTGCTTTTCTTAAGCATAGAAACCACATCAAAAGAAGAGCACCCACCCAAACCCAGCAGGAGCATTTCCATCGGTCTCACACCAAGATTTCGCCCGCCAAACTCTGGGGGGCCATCCATTACGATAGAATGTCCGCTGGCTGATTCGCCAACAAAGCTCATATTATCCAACCACTTTACTCTTGTTTTCATCCCTATCCCCTAACTTTTTTCCGTCAATTCTTTTTCAATTTCATCCATAAGAAGCCCTGCGATATTGGCAGAATAAATACTGTCTAGTTCACGAATGCAGGTAGGACTAGTCACATTTATCTCCGTTAGATAGTCACCAATTACATCTAAACCTACAAACATTAACCCCATTTTTTTTAAAGTAGGGCCAACGATATTACAAATTTCTATTTCACGTTCCGTTAGGTCAACGCCTTTTGAACTGGCTCCTGCGGCTAGATTTCCTCGACCTTCACCCTCAGCGGGAATTCTTGCTAAGCCATGAGGAAAAGGCTTTCCGTTTATAAGTAATATGCGCTTATCGCCTTTTACAAAGTCGGGTAAAAACTCCTGCGCCATCACTGTTTCAGTACCATTTTTTGTGATTGCTTCAAGAATTACATTTTTATTGGTGTCGCCTTCACGCACCTGAAAGATCATTGCGCCACCCATACCATCCAATGGTTTTACGACAATATTTTTTAGCTCTTCTTGAAATTGCTTGATGCGCTCCATATCTCTGGTCACCAGTGTTTTAGGCGAGCACTCAGGAAACCATGCAGTAAATAATTTCTCATTAGCTGATCGCACACTAGCTGGCTTATTGACCACCAAACAACCACGCTTTTCAGCTAACTCCAAAAGATAAGTCGAATAGATATACTCCATATCAAAGGGCGGGTCCTTGCGCATTAATAGGCAAGAAAGTTCATGCAGAGGGATTACTTTGTCCTTGCCTAGTTCATACCATTTTTCAGGATTATCCATTACCGTAACGGGAGAAATATTGGCGTACACCGTACCGTCTTTAGCAAATAGATCAGATTGCAGCATATAAAAAACATCATACCCACGCGCTTGTGCTTCCAGCATCATGGCAAAAGTACTGTCTTTTTTAATATTAATGGTGTCGATAGGATCCATAACGACCCCTAGGCTTATAGTTTTTGACATATTCATTACATTCTTTAAAAGTGCGCCTTATTGTAACTGAATGTACAACTTATAAGTCTATAAAAAATCACTCCCATATATTCACAAAAAGTAATAGCAGTTTAGGAAAATAATGTTAGGATAGTCGGCTATTTTATTTTGTAACATTGACGCATCTCTTTTATTGAGTGATGCACAATCTTTCTGGAAGGAGTTCTAAATGTCGGTAAAACATCCTGTCGTTGCAGTAACTGGTTCATCTGGTGCTGGTACAACTTTTGTAAAACGTGCTTTTGAAAACATCTTTAGACGTGAAAATATTAACCCTGCAATTGTTGAAGGCGACAGCTTTCATAGCTTAAGCCGTACAGAGTTTAAAATTGCGTCAGATAAATCTGATGCTGCTGGTAATAATCACTTTAGTCATTTTGGTCCAGAAGCTAATGATTTTTCTGCAATTCAAAATACATTTAAGGCTTACGGTGAAACAGGTGTTACTAAAAAGCGCTATTACTTACACAACGATGAAGAAGCTGCAGAGCAAAATTCTCGTTTAGGTTGTAACAAAGCCTCGGGTGAGTTCACACCTTGGGAAGACATCAAAGCAGGCAGTGATTTATTATTCTATGAAGGTTTACATGGCTTAGTTTCTGATGCTGAAAGTGGAGTAAATACATCCTCATTCGTTGATTTAGGTGTTGGTGTGGTACCCAGTGTTAACCTTGAATGGATTCAAAAAATCCATCGCGATCATGCTGAACGTGGCTATGATGAAGCAGTAATCGTTGATACTATTTTGCGTCGTATGCCTGACTATGTGAATTACATTGCCCCACAGTTCTCACAAACGGATATTAACTTCCAGCGTGTTCCTACTGTTGATACATCAAACCCTTTTATCGCTCGTGATATTCCTACTGCTGATGAAAGCTTCGTTATTATTCGCTTTAGTGACCCACAAAAATTCTGTATAGATTTCCCTTACTTGTTAAACATGCTACATGATTCGTTTATGACACGTCGTAACACGATTGTTATTCCTGGTGGGAAAATGAGCATGGCAATGGAGATTATTCTTTCTCCTATTATTCATCGTTTTATTGAAGATTCTAAAAAGTAAGCTGATTAAAGTACACCCACACCCCACTTGAATGATAGTTCGTTTTTATTGTTTAAAAAATGATAGAGAATTTATCGGCTATTTTTTCTAAAAAAACACGGAAAAGTGGGGGGGTGTGCTTTTATGTACATTCTTATTTCGCCAGCTAGCAGACGAATGCTTCATCTATTAAAAAGCCCGATAAGGGCTTTTTTTGTGCTTGTAAAACTAGGAGCCTGTCCGAGAACTAAGTTAGACTGACTATGTAGTCAGCCCTGAAAAACGCTATCACTACTGATATAGCGCCATTAACTACAATAA
>CAYTRF010000166.1:0-1230 GCA_964440065.1 uncultured Cocleimonas sp.
CAAATGGTAAGCTCGCTAAAATGGGCTAAAATTTTACTGATTGATTCGCTTTATTTATTTTGAGCGACGCTTCTTTCTATATTTTGCAAATAATAGTGCAAAACCCACGAGTAATATAAAAATGGAAATAAAAAAAATACTAATAACAGTATTTTTACTCCAGCCTGTCAGATCCATAAGGTATTGAATATCTTCAAGGCACTTAGCCCGACAACCACTTTTAAAAAACAATTAGAACACCTCTGATTGCGCTTAGTTTATCAATAATGGACGCCACCAATCCTCATTATCCATATACCAATCAATGGTTTTTAAAATTCCTGTCTCGAAAGTTTCCTGTGGCTCATAGCCAAGCTCCTCTCTGAATTTAGTCGCATCTATTGCATAGCGCCAATCATGCCCTGCTCTATCCTCTACAAAGGTAATCAAATCAGCTGACTTTTTACCATTGGCGGGAGCAGCATTAGGGTACTGTTTAGCTAACTCGGGGTTTTCAGAAAAGCGTCTATCCATTTCTGTACACAGTAGATGAATAATATCCAGATTATTCCACTCGTTATTGCCACCGATATTGTAGATTTCGCCAACTTTGCCTTTTTCTAAAATCAGGTCAATACCACGAGCATGATCATCAACATATAACCAGTCACGCACATTTTTACCCGTGCCGTAAACGGGCAAGGGTTTATTACGTAGAATATTACTTAAAAATAAGGGGATAAGCTTTTCAGGATATTGATACGGACCGTAGTTATTAGAACAGTTTGTAGTGGTGACATTCAAACCAAAAGTATGATGATAGGCGCGCACGATATGATCTGATGAAGCTTTACTCGCAGAATACGGTGAGTTTGGCGCGTAAACATGATCTTCGGTAAAACCGGGTGAGTCATCATCTAATTCACCATAAACTTCATCGGTTGATACATGATGAAAACGATGATTTGGTTTTGCGGTTTCTTTATTTTCAATCCATACGCTACGCGCTGCTTTAAGAATATTATGGGTTCCAATAATATTGGTTTCTAAGAAAATATCAGGCCCAGAGATAGAGCGATCTACATGGCTTTCTGCGGCAAAGTTAACAATGGTATCAAGGTCTTCTTCAACAAGTAGTTTTTCAACTAATGCTTGATCAGCAATGCTTCCTTTAACAAATTTGAAATTGGGTTTGTCTTTTAAAGCATCAAGGCTTGGCTCATTTCCTGCGTAGGTCAAAGCATCAAGCAC
>CAYTRF010000166.1:1330-4328 GCA_964440065.1 uncultured Cocleimonas sp.
GTTTTATCTAATAAACCCAGTACCACACCCTCTTCCATAATTGCGTAAGCGAAGTCATACCAACTCGCGACACCTGCATCGCTCCAATGGTGCATTCCTGTCGCATTTATTTTGATAGCCTTCCAAACCGCTTGCGCTAATGAGTTAGCCCAGGTTGGTGTACCCACTTGATCAGCGATTATCCCCAGCTCTTCACGCTCTTGCATAAACTTAAGCATGGTTTTTACAAAGTTATTACCGTTGGCGGAATACAACCAAGAAGTACGAATGATAAAGGCATCATCACCCAATATTTCTAATACACGATTATCACCGTCACGTTTTGTTTTACCGTAATAGCCATCTGGGTCAGTAACAGCATCAACGCGGTAAGGTGAGCAAGCTTTACCATCAAAAACAAAATCTGTTGATATTTGAATCAGCTTAGTCTTATTTTTCTTACAAACATTGGCTAAATTGGCCGCACCCGTGGTATTAATAGCAATCGCTAGCTCAGTTTCTTCTTCTGCCTTATCAACTGCAGTATAAGCGGCCGAATTGATAATCACATCAGGTTTGGCTTTATTGACAAATGCGTTTACTGCATCGGCATCGGTAATATCTAAATCATTTCTATCCGTCGCGATGCATTCATAACCCCGTAGAATAGTGCGTTGCAGCTCATAACCTAACTGCCCATCAGCGCCTGTAATTAAAACTTTTTTTATAGGAAGTTTTTTCATACGAACTTTTCCGCATCTTTAAAGCTTGATGCTTCTGCATCTTTTTCTGAAAGCATGGGGGGTTTCCCATCGACAAGTTGCCAATCAATAGCCAGATCAGCATCATCCCAAGCGACACTACGCTCATGCTCAGGTGCGTAATAATCAGTACATTTATAAACGAATTCAGCCGACTCACTGATTACATAAAAGCCATGTGCGAAGCCTGGAGGAACCCAAAGCATTTTATGGTTTTCAGCTGAAAGCTCATAGCCAACCCACTGACCAAACGTAGCTGAACCTGCTCGCATATCAACTGCCACATCAAAAACAGAGCCTTCAACCACACGTACTAATTTACCTTGGGTTTGTTCAATTTGATAATGTAAACCACGTAAAATTCCATGCGATGATTTACTGTGATTATCTTGAACAAAGTCAACATCAATACCATTTTCAGCAAATTTTTTACATTGCCATGTTTCGCTAAAGAATCCTCTATGATCACCGAACACAGCAGGTTCAATAAGAATAACGTCGGGAATTTTAGTCGGTATGAATTTCATGATGAGTTTTATACTTGATATACGATTTTTTGCAACTATTTTAATGGTACAAGCTCTAAATCGAAGGGCAAGCAAGCGACAAAAGGAAAATAAATGCTAAATAACACACTTTCTAAAACAACATTAACGCTAACCATCCTTATTTTAGCAGGATTATTCACTGTTACAGGGCAATCATTATTGTCTACAACTGCTGAAGCTAAAACACCCGCACCAATCAACCAAGCACTAACCTCTGAAGAAAAAGGCACCATTGCCCTCTTTAAACACAATAATCCTGCGGTAGTTTATATATCAACCGTAAAACGCGTGGTGAATATGTGGACACGTGATATACGAGAAATTCCCAATGGAACAGGAACTGGATTTATTTGGGACAAACAGGGGCACATCATTACCAACTATCATGTCGTCCAAAATCACCCCACAGCAAGGGTACGACTAAACAACCAAAAAACCTATACTGCAAGAGTCATTGGTAAAAGTAAACGCCATGATATTGCTGTATTAAAGCTAGATGGTATTAAACATCCGCTGCATCCAATACAACCCGGTAAAAGTAATAATTTACAAGTCGGTCAACGTGTTTACGCCATTGGTAACCCTTTTGGTCTTGATCACACTCTGACTACAGGGATTATCTCCGCACTGGGTCGCACCATTAGTAATAGCACTTTGGATATGGATGACCTAATCCAAACAGATGCTGCCATTAACCCGGGTAATTCAGGTGGCCCATTACTTGATAGTGCTGGCAGATTAATTGGTATGAATGTTGCCATTTACAGTCCATCGGGTGCATCAGCAGGCATTGGTTTTGCCATTCCTGTAGATAATGTAAACCGTGTGGTACCAAACTTAATTAAAAATGGGCATTTTGTACAACCCATTATTGGTATTAATGCCAACGATACGGCTAATAAGTTAATCGTAAAAGAGCTTGGAATAAAAGGTATCTTGGTTTTACATGTAAGTCCAAATACACCAGCGGCAAGGGCAGGCATGATAGCTTCTCAATTGATCAATGGTGATTTAGTATTGGGTGATGTTATTCAAGCTATTGATGGTAAAAAAGTCGAAGACATGAATGACTTTTTAAATATTTTAGAAACCTATCAATTAAATGACAAAATCACACTGGATGTATTGAGGCAAGGACGTAAGAAAATGAAATTACAGCTTATCCTGTTCATGCAGTAGAGATGAGTTACCTCATTTGTAAAGATGTGGTGCTAAGCGGCGATTATATCGCCAGCCATGCCTGCCTGGTTTGTTACCAAACTTAGGAGGGGAATAAATTGCTTTTACTCGATGCTTTTTGCGGTTTAAGCCTAACCTAATTTTAGGTTTTGGCTTTAGTCGTTTATAAACTTTTAATACATTTTTTACATAGTGCTTAGTTTCTCTATAGGGTGGAATCCCTTTGTATTTGTCGACCTTACCTTCGCCAGCATTATAAGCAGCAAGTGTTTTAGTTAGATTACCTTTGTAGCGATCTAATAAAAACTTCAAGTACTTTGTACCGCCACGAATATTCTGCTTAGCATCATAACTATTTTTCACCCCAAAACGATCTGCTGTAGCAGGTATTAATTGCATTAAACCTTGCGCCCCAGCGGATGATAAAGCTTTTCTTCTAAAACAAGATTCAGCGGTGATAACCGCTCTAATTAAATTGCTATCAACACGGTATTTACGGGCATTTTTAATAATGGCTTGGTCATATTGCTT
>CAYTRF010000167.1:0-1699 GCA_964440065.1 uncultured Cocleimonas sp.
GGGCTAAAATTTTACTGATTAAGGCGGGAAATGAAGCTAATAACGGGTTATTAGCTTCATTCCCAACGAAAAGCAGTGAAATTTTAGTTATTTTTACTCGTCATCTGATTCGTGCAAAGGTCTCATTTAGTAATTTTATGCATAAAAAAAGCCACTAACGAGTAGCGGCTTTTTTGAGAAGCTAATGTGTAGGGAAAACTACTTCCAGAAGTTAACTTCTTTTGATGCGATCTCACGAACTTCGTTTGTTAGCTCTTGGTAACGCTCACGGTAAGCTTTCCATTCGCCGATGTAATAATCTTCAGCATCAAACTCGCCACTTTGCTCGTATTTAGTAAACTTTGCTTGCATATCAAGCATTTCTTGAATTAGTTCTGATTTATTCGCCATGAGAATCTCCAGTAGCTGATTGTACAATATAATTAAATAATATTAGTGGCGAGAAATATACGCTTACAGAGGATTTAGGGGTATATCCCAAAAGGAGTGTTACTTTAATAAAGTCTTATTTCCTTGGGGTAGGAGGGGGTGACATTGAGCTTATATTATGACATTCTTATATAATATTGTGAATCATTATTAATTGAAAAAAATAGAGGCATATTATGGCTATAGAAATCAATGGAGCAAGCGTCGCAACTACAGATGCAGGTTATTTAGAAGATTTGAATGATTGGAATGAAGATGTTTGTAAAGTCATTGCAACAGAAGAAGGTATTGAGTTAACGGACAAGCACATGGATGTTATTGCTTTTTTACGTGATGAATATATTAACAACGGTGGGAATCAGCCCATGGAACGTGCTATCACTAAGCATATGTCTAAAGTTTGGGGTGAGAAGTTAAAAGGTAAAGATTTATATGTGCTTTTCCCTCGTGCGCCTAGTAAGCAGGGTTTGAAATTAGCGGGTTTGCCTGCGACTACGCGTAAAGGCGGTTACTAAAAGTTTTAATTCTTCCGCTTTATTTATGAAGCGGAAGAGTTTAATTTTTAAGCAGATACAGATTTTTTCTTGGTATCTGTATTTGAGAAATTATCAATCCACTTAGTGACTCGTGCCAGTGTTTCTTGCAACATGGCACTTTTTACTGGCTTAGTGAGGTAGGTTGTTGCCCCTGCGATGACACCTTGGACTTCATCCAACGGTGATGTTTTACCACTTAACATGATAATGGGTGTTCTTTTATACGCAGCGGTGGCGCGTAATCGTTTACAAGTCTCATAACCATCAATCCCCGGCATGATAATATCTAGGAAAATAAGGTCGAATTCCCCTTGTTCAGCTTTTTCTAACGCTTGTTCACCAGAATCTGCAAAATCAGCGGTGATGCCTGCATCTCTTAATTCTAATTCAAGTTGTTTACGAATGGCGGCACTGTCATCAATAACGAGTGCGTGATGCTTTGATTGGGGTTGGGTTTCAGTTTCAGTTATTTCAGCTTGAATGATATTCTTATCTTCCAGCTCTTTTAAAATTTCATCTTTTAAATCATCAGTATTGTCGGTATTGGGTGTTTTTTCTTCTACCCGTTTAAGCGCATCGCTCAAGGCATTCATCACACGCGTGATAAGTAGTGGCCGTGTTACATGCAAATCACCTAAGTTACAGTCAGGTTGACTAGCGACAACAACGACGGTTTGTTCTGATGAGGTTTCAATTTTTGAGTATTCTTCTTCTGTAACAATAATTAGTGCAGC
>CAYTRF010000167.1:1718-4320 GCA_964440065.1 uncultured Cocleimonas sp.
GGCTTTTAATCCATGGGTTACATTGAAGGCTATAACACGATCAAACGTGGCCCGCTCTCTTGTTTGTAAACCCGCAAAATGTATACCGATACTTGAACTGTTATGGGTGTTGCTCATAGTTTTTACCATGTATTTTTATTATGTTTGTTTCTTTAATTGGTTTGCAAAAAAACAAAGAAAAGTGGGGGGGTGTACTTTTCAATGTTGTTCATTAACTCTTTTATTTTTAAGGCTCTTTATTAGGCTGAAACAGAGGTGTCTTGATTTATCCACTGCTCTATTGCGTTTAATAAAGTATCTGTTACTACAGGTTTAGTTAAGTAATCATTAACTCCAGCTTTCTCTGCTAACTGTCTGTGTTTGCTGGTTGTTCTGGAGGTAATCATCACGACTGGAATATGCTTGTTCTCTTTCCAAGCCCTAACAGATTGGGTGAATTCAAAACCATTCATGCGTGGCATTTCAAGGTCAGTGAAGACCATAGAAACCTTCTGTTCATTCATAATGTTCAGGGCATCTAAACCATCTACTGCAGTCACTACATTATAGGGTGTTTGATCAATGATTAAGCTTAATGCTTTACGATTACTTAATGAATCATCAACCACTAAAATTAGTGGTGTATCAGGTCTGCTCTTAGTCTCAACAGCTGTATCATCAGCACCATCATCTTTAGTAACAGCTGCTACGGTATCTTCTGTGAGGCTTAGTAATAGTGGTAGATTCATTACAGGTGCTACCGAGCCATCAGGTAAGTGAGTTGCACCAATGACACCATTTCGGCCATCAATCCATGGTGACATACTCTTGATTACTACTTCACGTGAGTGGATGATTTCATCAATATGCACAGCGTGTATTTTGTTATTTTCTTTTATTATAATAAGATTATTGGCGCGATTATAATCAACTTTATCCGCTGACCAGCCGAGTAGTTTGGCAAGGGATTGAATAACGATTTCTTCGCCTTTATGTTTAATAAAATAGGCATTATCTCGATGAATAACTTTTTCTGGCGATAAATAGTAAAGCTGCTCAATCGTGTCTGATGGGATGGCTACTTGGTTATTCGATGCTTTTACCAATAGCGTTGCTGAGGTAACTAGCGTTAACGGAATTCGAATTGAGAAGGTAGTACCTTCATCAAGACTACTGCTAATCTCTAGCGTGCCCTTAAGTTTTTCGATGGCGCTTTTAACCACATCCATGCCCACACCACGACCAGAAATATCACTAACACTATCTTGTGTCGTAAATCCTGCGTGAAGAATTAGATGTAACATATCCTGTGTTGAGAATTCTTTCTCAGGTGTTATAAGGCCTTTTTCAATGGCGCGTTGATAAATGACTTCTGGGTCAATACCTTTACCATCGTCTTTAAGCTGCATTTGGATGAAGTTACCTTGACGTTTAAAATCAAGGCTAATGTTTCCGTGTTCATCCTTGTTCTTGCTGACTCGGTCTTTGGTTGACTCAATGCCGTGATCTATGGCATTTCTAAGTAGATGTAAAAGTGGATCAACTAGACCATTTAAAATATCGGTGTCGATATTGATTTCATTGCCTGTTACGACCAGCTCAGCACTTTTATTGGTTTTACGACAAGTCTCTCTTACAATGCGCTCTAAGCGAGGCACGAGAGTATTCACTGAAACCATGCGAGAACTTAGGATGACTTCACTGAGTTCCTTATTTAACTGATCAACTGTTCTAAGGTTGTCGCTTAAACCACTAAGTTGTTTTCCAAGCGTTTCTTCGATGGTCTCACTATCTAGAATACTCTCAGTTAAGAGGCCGACGACGCTGTGTAGTTCGTTATAAGTATCCATCTCAAGTGAGTCAAGACCACTGTCCTTTAGGCTGGCAAGTCGAGCTTCTTGATTTTTCTCTTGTTGGTCGATGGTTGATGAAAGCTCTCGCAACATGCCGTGAACACGTTTATCTTGCTCTTTGATAGATTTACGCGTTGCTAACGAATTACCGATTTTATCCGATATTAGAGATGAACTGGTTACCAGCTCACCTGCGAGGTTAAGTAGCTTATCAATAACACGAAGTGGCACACGAATGTGCGCTTCGTTGAAGTCCGATGTTTTACTTGACTGACCGAGTTCGACTAGCTCTTCAAGCGGTGTTATCTCGGTATCATTCTCAAGGTCGTCAAGATTGTTTTCAATTGATTCATTAGTAACATTATTTGTAATGAAATTAGGTAATGTTGCCGTGCCTAGTTCAAGCTTTTGATCAGATTCATGGTTAATTTCATCATTACTGATTGAGTTTGCGCTTGCCGTTAATTTGACTAATACAGGTTTAAACTCTTCTGGAATTTCTTGTTTGTTTTGGATAGCTTCAAAGAGACTTTCTAAACAGTCCGATGATTCTGCAAGCAGTTCCGCTGTTTCACTTGAAAGCTCGTTATTTACAGAATAGTCAAGAATATCCTCAAGTTGATGGGTTATATTTACTAATTGATCAATGCCTAGAACACCACTAGCTCCTTTAATTGTGTGAGCAATTCGTGCGGCGTGTTGGTGATCGTCTTTATCGGCTTCACCTTTTGAAATTTTATGGAGTAGGGCAGCTACTTCGATAATTTGAT
>CAYTRF010000168.1:0-4295 GCA_964440065.1 uncultured Cocleimonas sp.
GATGGCAGAACATTGATAGATACGCAAACCAACCTAGAATGGATAAACCAAACTTCGCTTGATGAAAATGGCGATGGTTGTGTCTCCCCAGGTGTAGTTGGCCCAACAGCACCTGATGATACAGCGGGACCTTCTGCTGTTAATGCAACGTCTCGTTGTGAAGGTCAAACATTTGCTGGACATAATGATTGGCGTGCGCCTACAGGCCCAGAGCTTCAACAAATTATTGTAGATTCTTCAGCAACCAGTGGTGTCGTATTGAAGTACCTTGTTGCGGGATGCCCTGCAGTTGTCAGTACTAATAATTTCATCCGAACGGAAAATGATGGCAATCCAG
The DNA here is from genome assembly GCA_964440065.1 of uncultured Cocleimonas sp. Taxonomy (GTDB): domain Bacteria; phylum Pseudomonadota; class Gammaproteobacteria; order Thiotrichales; family Thiotrichaceae; genus Cocleimonas. Next base: position 338 of record CAYTRF010000168.1, read on the forward strand.
CGGTTGCTTCTATGTTCCCAAATGTTGCAACAGGCGGTATATTAGCGACGCTAGCATCTGAGATGGGAGCGGTTCCATCTGGGGTACGTTGTGTTAGAGATGTAACGCCATAAAGCGTTTCCTCTTCTTAAGCTAGAGCCTATGATTACGTAGGTTCTAGTTTAATCAGAGCTTCCTTAAGTGAAGAAACCTCAGCATAATTCAGATGATCGAGGTCTCTATAAAAGACGTTACAAAAAATAGGGCTAATCAGAACATCTTAAAATTAATGCATCCATAACCTAATTTTAATGCGTAATATTCTCAATGGAATTCAATCTATTTTCAAGATCAATTTATGAGTAGTCAAATTACTCGCGATCAAGCATGGCAAAAAAACTTCTCATTGTTGTTTGAAAGCGATGATGATTTCATCAATCAACTTATAGAAAAAAGCAAGCTCATATCAATCCCAATGCATCAGAAAGTCATTTCATCTGGCGATTGGTGTGCTGATTATCTCTTGGTTGCCGAAGGTCGCTTACGCATTCAATTTCTTACGAGATCGGGTAGAGAGGTTACTCTTTATCACGTGAATTCAGGTGATGATTGTGTGCTTACCACCTCATGTTTATTTGGCGGTGATAAATTTCCAGCCGAAGGGATAACTGAAACAGAAGTATCTGTATTGAGTATTCCTGCCATGGTTTTTAATCAAACACTTCAAAACTCCACACTCTTTCGTCAATTTGTTTTCTCAGCTTTTGGCAAACGATTAAGTGATGTAATTGCTCGTATGGAAGAACATTGTTCTTTCTCTATAGAATATCAATTAGCCAAAACTTTAATACTTTTTGGGAAAAAGGATCAGCTTATTCGTATTACACATCAAGAATTAGCAGCAGAGATAGGATCAGTTCGTGAAGTTGTTTCGAGACACTTGAAAAAGTTCGAATCGAATCAATTGATACGTTTGGGACGAGGTAATATTGAATTAATTGATATTAATGGTTTGGAGTTATCGCTTAAAAACTAGTTTTAAAAGCCATCAAAAGCACTTTTTATCCAATTAATTGATGGTGGGTTTCCTTCTATGGCAATGACATCAAAGCGCATTGCAGATTGTGGGGCACACTTTTGCTGATAAGCCAGCGATGCTTTAATGATTCGTTGTTGTTTCTTAGGTGTTACGCTGGCAGTTGCGCCACCAAAGTCTGTATTTTTACGATAGCGAACTTCAATAAAGACGAGAGTCTCACCATCTTTCATAATCAGGTCAACTTCGCCCGCTTTTGTGGCAAAGTTTCTTTCCAGTAAATGTAAGCCTACCTTCTTTAGATATTTACAGGCTTTATCTTCTGCTCGATTACCAGAGATTTTACGACTGGTCAATTTAGCAAATAAAGAAAGCTGTTGTTTGGGCATTTTTGAAAGGCTTATTGTTTAGCGGCTTTAGTACCGCCTAAATAGGGCGTAACAATAGTGGTAGGCTTTGCCTTTAATAAGCTTGCTGTTTTAGCAATTCCTGGGTGCTTTGGATTTCGTTGAACCCAGCCTTTTAACCCTTGTTGGTATCTAGCCTCCGCCTCATCTGTAACGCGTGATGCCCGAGCTAATGCACCTAAACTTAGCCATTCTCTTAATACAATGTGATTGATATTCGACTTGCCTTGGTTGATTTTATCAAGAGGCATTTGTTTTATATGCCCCCAGATACGATTGTGATTAAGTGATACGCGATAATCATCATGCAGTTGAGACTCTTGTAAGATTAATTCTTGTACCAGTGATAACTTATCACCACTGCCTTGGGCAGCATTCATTCGTGTTGAAAGTATTTTGCTTGCTAGTCCCGAAGGTAAATTTGTTACGCGTTGCGGAATAATGCGTAAGGCCTCACGGTAATTTCTATCATTTATAGCAAGTTGTCCCTGCACTAAGCGAAAACGTATTTTATTTTCTGGCGTTAAGGCATTAAAAGCAACAGCACTGCTTATAGGCGCTAAATATCTTTGCGCTAAATTATTATCCTTAAATAGAGAGGCAAGTTCAGCAGCTTGTAAAATTAAGCGTTCACGTTGTGGGGATTGGTAATGATCCGCTGCGGCAAAATAAGCACTGGCAGCTTCACGTCTTTTACCTGCCTTTAAAAAAGTATTGGCTTGTTCAATATCTTTTCCTGTAGCAGGAGATGGTGTAGGATTATTCAAAGTAGGCAATGATATTTGCGGTACAATATCGGGAAGCGATGGAACAGAAGAACATCCATTTAAGATAAATAAAACGATAAAATAGGGGAGAACTCGCATCATAATACTGACTCAACTATTGCCTGAAAATTAAACAGCATAAATATAACCTAATGACCTCAAAAAATACAGGAACCTTGTACATTGTCGCCACGCCTATTGGTAACTTAGGTGATATCACTCAGCGAGCAATTGAGACTTTAAAAAAGGTTGATAAAATATGCGCTGAAGATACCAGAAACACCCGTAAATTATTAACATACTTTGGTATTCGAGGTGATTTACACGCGCTACACGATCACAATGAACAACAAAAAATTAATCAAATAAAGGGCTGGTTAGAAGGTGGTCAAAATATTGCTTTAGTGAGTGATGCAGGAACACCTTTAATTAGTGATCCTGGTTATCATCTGGTTAATACTTTGGGCAATGATTTTAAAATCGAACCGATTCCAGGTGCTAGTGCAATTATCACTGCTCTATCCGTTGCAGGCTTACCCACAGACCGTTTTACGTTTGAAGGTTTTTTGCCAGCTAAATCGACAGGACGAAATAAAGCCCTACAAGCCAACGCAGAAGAACAGCGAACTCAAGTCTATTATGAATCCAGCCATCGAATTGTGGTAACCATTGATGCCATGCTAGAGATATTTGGTAATGAGCGAAAAGTAGTGCTGGCCCGCGAACTAACAAAAATGTACGAACAGATATTTCGGGGTAATTTAGCGCAATTACAAACGTGGATATCGGAAGACCCTATGCACCAAAAGGGTGAGTTCGTAGTCATGCTTGCAGGTCATTCTAAAGATACGGAAAGTGATGAGATTACTAGCTCCACAGAAGCGTTGTTAACAATACTGCTGGAAGAACTCCCTGTAAAACAAGTAGCCAAATTGGTGGCTAAAATAACAGGCAAAAAGAAAAATGAATTGTATAAACAGGCGATGAGCCTGAAGAAATAATTATGTTGATACCTTTAGAATAGCGTATCCTGAATTCAAGTAATAAGTGCATAACCGATTAATGTTATTTCTCAAATGAACTAAAATTAAGTACTAAAAGTACACCCCCCCACTTTTCGTCGATTTTTTAACGGTTCAAATATCGGTTAATACTAGCAATGACTAAATAGCCTCAACTGCTCTGGTATATCTGGCGGATTAAACTGTAAGCCAATACCAATCAAACGGACAGGTCGCTTGCCTCGTTGCCAAGCATTAGTGAGTAAGCGTATATAGGCTTTCTCATTTGCATTAATTCCTGGTACTTGAATTGTTGTTGTTTCAAAGTCGTCAAAACGTAATTTTACGAATAGGGTTTTGGGTATCAGTCGTTGTTTTTTTCTTGCTCGCGCTAATCTTGTTAATAATTCTTGGTAAAGTGCTGGAATTTCATTAATACACGTTTCCAAGTCTGGAAGGTTTTTTGCAAAGGTATCTTCAACGCTCAAGGATTTACGAATCCAGTGATTTTGGACGGGTCTTTGATCTATGCCTTGACTGTATTGATAGAGTGCATTGCCGAAGCTACCAAAATGCTTTTTTAGCATTACTAATCCAAATTGATTTAAGTCATTACACGTTTGTAAGCCGAGCGCCCCCATCTTCTTAGCTGTTACTTTACCTACACCTGAAATAGCAGTAACGGGTAGCTTTTCTACAAAGTCTAAAACTTCATTAGGCGTAATAACTTTTTGCCCATTGGGCTTGTTCCAGTCGCTTGCCACTTTT
>CAYTRF010000169.1:0-4285 GCA_964440065.1 uncultured Cocleimonas sp.
GAGTTACCAGAAGTATCGTTACTGATTTAGAAGTAAATCGAGTTAAGTATAAAGCGAACCCAAAGTTACACACTGCAATGATTAGAAGGCTAGTGCTTCCTTTTATTGATTTTAATGCAATGGGAAAATTAACGCTGGGTAAACATTGGCGAACTGCTTCCGTATCCCAACGCAGCCGTTTTATTAATGCTTACAGAAATATGCTTATTAGAAGTTATGGCAAGGCAATGTTGCAATATTCTGGTGCAAGCATCCGTGCAGGAAACTCAGTTGCTAAGAAAAAACCTGGCTATGTAAAAGTAAGAACGATTGTTACTCCACGTGGAAAGGCTCCTATCAAAGCCAATTATGATGTACGAAACACCTCTGGAAAATGGAAAGCTTACAATGTTGAGCTAGCAGGAATTAACTTAATTACTAACTTCCGTACTAATTTCACGCGTGAAGTAAGCCAAAAAGGTTTAGATGCCCTGATAGCACGCTTGGAAAAAAGTAATCGTTAAGCCTGTTATTGTGGATATCATAGCAACAATTCAAGGATTAGAACTGAGTGGAAACTTGGTTTATTCATCAGCCTCAGCGGCTGATAAAGCGGCTAAAACACTGCTTGAAAAACACTTAGGTTCATTAATAAGTATTGATTGCAAAAATATGACTAAACTCGATAGCGCAGGAATTGCGCTGTTACTCGATTGGAAGCGTTGGTGTGATAATAATAAAAAGCAGTTTGAACTTAAAAATATCAATGACAACGCAATGGCATTGATTTCAAGTTATAAGCTAAATAAAATCCTTAACATCAGTCCCTGAAACTTGATATCAAAACAAATACCGCTAAGGTATTTATTCTGTGCTTCAGCACTTCAGCACAGTATTGCGTGAGTCCATAATAGTTATTTCTTGGCATTATCATGTGTGTTATAATGTGCATATATTGAATTAGTATGGAGAGCTTTCAAATGAGCTTGAAATCAGAACGTATAACCGTATTAAGCACCCCTGAATTTAAACAGTTTGTTAGCGATGAAGCAAAAAAAGAGGGTATTAGTATTTCAGAGCTTGTGCGTAAAAGATGCCAAGCTGTACCACCTAGTGATGAAGAAATGGCACTGAAAGAACTTATTGCTGTGGCAAGCGAGGCAACAAAGCGTGCAAGTAAATCTCTTGAAAAGGGGATTAATGATGCAGAGGCAATTTTAAAGGAATTGAGATCGGTACATTGAGTGTTATTAAAGATGCAATAAACGCAATGAAAGAGGTTGTACTTCTTTCTGATAAGGTTGAACGTGCTGGCTCTACATTAAGTGAGTTATCAAAAGAGCTAAGGGAGCATGATAGACGATTGCTTGTCATCGAAACGACGATTGATATAGCTAAACATCAAAGAAAGAGAATTGAGAAGGATTGAAAAAAATTGAAACTCAATGTCGATTTTCATTTTATAGCTGATTGCGCCTAAGGAATTTCACTTACCTTGCAATAGACAAACCATCTTAACCAGTGGTTTAACAAGTCTAACCACTATCACTAAAAGCCGATGATTAATAAGGCCTCATACCCGTCCAGTTTCCGGGAGGGTTGTAACTACAAACCCAAGTTTGTGATTTATCCGCACAGACTTTAATGGCACAACCCACTTCTGTGGTTTTTTTCCAGACTATTTGTGTGTAATGACCGCATTTCTTCCCAGGCTGACAGCTGTTACGTTGATAGTTATACCACTTTTCTTCATCTGTCCATGCCTTAACCACTTCTTTAATATTAATCGCCATTACTTCTGATTGTCCATTACTCCATGTTAGTGGGCTAGAGCGATAAAGATTCTCACCAAAAGGTGGCGTACCTTGCCTATGGCGTATTTGACAATGGCGACTTCTGCCTAAATCATCAGCCCATTCTTGTGAATATCGGGCTAGTTTGTCAGACCATTTTAAAGGCTGTAAGCCGTGCTTTTTACGCACTCCGTTATGCGCTTGTAAAACGCCCTCAAAACGTTGCTTATGAGTGAGCCTTGGCTGATGTTTTTGCCATGCTTGTTTTGTGCCAGAACCAGAGACTATAGTAGGAGGAGGGGTTGTTTCTTCAGGGCTTACGCTGATTTCACTGGGAGCAGGTGGTAAATGAATAACGTCTTCCTCAACTATTACCATTTGCTCAGGATGACTTATATTCGGCTCACTTATTTCAGCTTCAATAGTGGTAGGGGAGTTCTGTTCTGGTGTGACACTGCAAGCACTGATGAATAACACGATAAAAAATGATACTAGGGTTGATAAAGTAGTACTCTTTCTCCGCGCGGAAGGTGATTTTATGTATACCATCATAACAAGCCCAATAATATTTATTATCAGATCAGTTTAACATCCGCTAGGACTTTTACAAAATTGTTACGCTCGAATCATCATCACTTTCAAGGATAACTTGAGTCACTTTTTGACCAATAATAGTGACATGCCCTTTTGATCGTGTCTCGCGGTCACGACTAAAATCAAAATCGTATATTCGTAAAAACGTCATTTTGCCATTCGCATTACGAGAAACGCTAATTTTTTTTAAAGAGGCAGTTTGATCTAAAAACTGTGCATTGATTTCTTTACAGGCGATAGCGGATGCATGCAGGGCAAACTCCTTGGCTCGAACGGAATTCGACCAGAACCATGCTATAAGACCAATAAAAAGTAGAACTAAGATGCTTGCCATTGTTACACTAAGGTGATGATGAATTCTAAAAATGCAATGCTGCCTGATCTAAAAAAGTTACAAGACTTAATTCGCCAAGTTGCCAGCGAAGAGATATTGCCACGTTTTAATCGCGTTGGCTATGAAGTTAAAGAGGATGGTAGTCTTTTAACCGAAGCTGATCTTTCCGCGGATAAACGAATATCTGCTGAATTGGCAATTATGTATCCTGAGATTGCTTTTTTAAGTGAAGAAATGGAAGCTGATGAGCAGGAGTCTTTAGTCCTAAACTCAGAGCAACTATGGTGTTTAGACCCCTTAGATGGCACCAGTAACTTTGCCGCAGGTATTCCGCTTTTTGCAACCTCCTTGGCTTTATTTGTTAATGGAGAAGTCCAAATTGGAATCACTTACGACCCTGTTCGTGATGAAATGTTTAGTGCCGTTAAAGGGCAGGGTGCTTGGTTAAATAATAAAACGCTAAAATGTAAAAGCAGTCACTTTAGTTTAGATAAAAGCATCGCTATTGTTGATTTTAAACGGCTTAAACCTGACTTAGTACAACAACTATTATCCAATGCACCCTATAAATCACAACGCAACCTAGGTAGCTGTGTACTGGAATGGGCATGGATGGCAGCCAACCGTGGGCATTTGTATTTACACGGTGGTATGAAACTGTGGGATTTAGCTGCGGGAACATTGATACTTTCAGAAGCGGGAGGCTATGCTTGTACGTTGGAAGGGGAAGACGTTTTTAGAGCATCGATGAAACCACGATCAGTTGTTATTTCACCCGATAAGGAATTGTTTTCAGCGTGGAAAAAATCATTAGGAATAACGTCCGAATGATGACTAAAATTGGCTGGGGCTTTTTTCTTATATTAAGTTTTATGATTACCTTGCCTGTCAGTTGGTGGCTTTTAGCAAAAGTTGATTTTGGCTACCCTGTTTTGTATAACTCGATGGATATTCCTGCTCATATTACGCAATTCGCTCCGCGAAACTATAAAGGTAAATTACATTTCGAATTGACCTCCAAAGCAGATAGAATAAGTTTATTTAATAAAATAATTGAAGAAGTTCAGTCAGATGGAAGTGGTTTAGATAAATTAACTTATCTTGATAAAGTCAATAATAAATCCATCACTCTTTTTACAGATGCAGAAGTTATACATCTTCAAGACGTTGCTAAGTTGCTCAATAAACTAAAAATAGTGGTACTGGTTTTAACCATATTTTGGCTTATTATCTTGTTAATTCTTTGGCAACGAAAAAAAAGCTTACCCAGTCGCAAGCAACTAATCTTTAGTAGCTTATTGATCGTATCTGGTGCAGGTTTAGTACTTCTGTTAGGCCCAGAAGCAATTTTTAATCAGTTACATATTTGGGTCTTCCCGGATAATCACCAATGGTATTTTTATTACGAAGAATCATTAATGAGTACCCTGATGAAAGCCCCCGACTTATTTGGCTATATTGCAGGGATATGGGCATTGCTTACTCTTGCTTTAACGGTTTTATTACTGTCGTTGGTAAGAAAGCTTCTAAATTGAGACCTTTGCACGAATCAGATGACGAGTAAAAATGACTAAAATTTCACTGC
>CAYTRF010000170.1:0-4272 GCA_964440065.1 uncultured Cocleimonas sp.
GAGGGATTTGCATTAATGATGACTTAGAAGTTGTGGCTTCTGCACAGGCTACTATTACTGATACTGATCGAGCATTTTTACGAAACCCATTTAACTGGAAAAAAATGTTAAGTCAGGTTGTTACTGATTTAGACGAACTGATTGGCATCAAGAATGTCACTTCAATTTCTGTTGATGGTCAATCAGGCACAGTTTTATTATGTGATAAGGTTGGAGAGTTATTTGCGAACACCTCCCTTCTTTATAATGATGCTCCGTCAGAGCAAACAATTAGACAATTAATGCAATACATTGGTAGTTGTCCAGCCTCACTAGGGCGAGCTTATGAGTTATGGAATACTTTAGATCAACCTAAAGATTTCCATATTGTTCATCAAGCGGATTGGATAGCGGGCTTGCTTTGCGGTAGTTTTGACAAAAGTGATGAAAATAATGTGCTTAAAATGGGTTATTTACCTCAAGATAAATCATGGGGATTTGATGCAGAAAAGCTACCCTTTAAAGCAGAGTCACTCCCTGATGTTACCACCCCTTCAATTTTAAAAGGCATGACAGTAACCTCATTTTCACAAGGCTTAGGCTTAACAAAAAACTGTCGTGTAGTTACAGGTACAACCGATGGTACGGCAGGTTTTATTGCCGCATCGGGTTTGCAAAATCTCTCTGCGGGTACTGCGGTCACATCACTGGGTACGACCCTTGTTATCAAGACAGTTTCACAAAACAGGATAGATAATCCCAAATTTGGTGTTTACAGCCATAAGCTTTTTGATGTGTGGGTAGCAGGTGGTGCGAGTAATTCAGGTGCAGGTGTTTTATTAAAATATTTTAACCCTGAACAGTTAAAGCAATTATCGAAACAGATTAACCCGAGTGTCCAAAGTCCTTTAGCGTATTACCCTTTACTGGTTAAAGGGGAGCGTTTTCCCGTGAATGATTTAAATATGGAATCACAAGTTGAGCCCAGACCCAGTGATGATGTTGAATTTTTAGCAGGGCTGTTTGAATCAATTGCGCGAATTGAGAAACAAGCTTATGAGACCTTAGATGAGCTGGGTGCTCCTTATCCCACCGTTGTGCAAACAGTGGGCGGAGGTAGTAATAACAAAGTTTGGACGAGTATTCGTGAGCGCGTATTAGGTGTAAAAGTGATAACGGCGGAACAACCTGATGCCGCTTATGGATCAGCACTTATTGCACAGTTAGGAAGTAAATAGTTAAAAAAACACCGAAAAAAACACCGAAAAGTGGGGGGGTGTACTTTAAACACTAATTTTCTTAATTTCTTGCTTTAGAACCTTAATAGCACTTTCAGGGTTAATAGTGAAATCATTATAAATCACATAACCTTCGGGGTTGATCAATACAGCCCAAGGTGTTCCGCCAGAGCGATACGAAACCATTGTTTTTGGATGTGCATTGGTTTTTTCATTTCCTGGGTCATGTCCCATAATGACATTAAGATCATATTGTTTTTGTATCTTGCGCATTTTGGAAGAGGTATTGGTGAAGTAACCTTCAAAAGTAGTTTGAATGGCGATGGCGATAAAGTGTTCATTATCTGCAAATGCATCAGAAATTTTCTTTAACCCTGGGAAACCATGCTTATGACAACCTGGGCACCATGCTTGCCAAAACTCCATAAAGACATATTTGCCTTTGTGGTCAGCTAGTTTGAATGTGGTGGGCTTTCCATCTGGGTCAATCCAATCAGATATTTCTAACTCGGGAGCTGGTTGGTGAAGAATGCCAAAGCGATTGTCTGTGGCAGCTGCTGCAGTGGAAGTAGTTAATAAAGCAGGTGGCAGTAATATGGTGGCAGCTCCTGCTTTTAGTATATTGCGTCTTTTTAAAGAGAAGTTCATGGTTACCTATTGGATTGTTTGTAATTCTCAATGTTATGTTACGTTTATAGAGTAACTGTAGATGCTTTTATTTATAACTCATTTGGAGCTGTGAGTATGAACACCATCCCAGTTTTGGGGTGCTTCTCCTGAGTTTTCTTTTAACCGCTGTTTATAAAGGCTGTAAATTTTCTCGTTGGTTTCTTTGAATAATTCGTCTACTTGTTGTTTGGCAAGTTTCCAATCACCCGATAAATAGTTCTCTAGTGCTTCTTGATGCTTTCTTAAGTATTCGATATCAGCATTAGATTGTTCCTTTTTTAAAGTCAGCGGCTCGTAAATCTTAATGGCCTTTTGCTTGCCCTTCACACGTACATAGTCGATATACCGAAAGGTAATATCGGGACATTGATCTTTGGTGTCTTCACTGGCAAGAATTTTCACGCCATAAAACTTAGTTAGGCTTTCAAGGCGTGAACCCAGATTCACTGCATCACCAAGAACGGTATAGGCACGGCGATAGTCCGAACCCATATCGCCCACATTCATTTCACCTGTGTGGATGCCGATTCCTGCGGCGACTTCGGGTAATTTCATTTGTTGAAATTCACCCTGCATATTGATGATTGTTTGTTGCATTTCGAGTGCTGCGATAACCGATTGTTGCGCATGTTGAGGATGATGAAGCGGTGCTCCCCAAAAAGCCATTACCATATCCCCCACGTATTTATCAATAGTGCCTTGATTGTCAAAAATTATTTTAGTGATGGGTGTTAGGTATAAATTTAAGAACGATTTGAGCTCATGGGTGGATAAGGGTTCGGATATTGCTGTGAAATTTCTAATATCAGAGAATAGCACCGTCATTTCTCTTTTTTCACCATCGGTGCTACTTTCTTCTGGGTTATCAATTAATTTATTAATGTGATCTAAAGGAACATATTGACCAAACATGCTATGGATTCGTTTTTTATCTTTGTTTTCTGTTAAGAGAAAATGCACCACGTAGGTGCTAGAGACTGCCATGATGAGTAGCAAAGACATCACAACGGGTAAATTAATGTGCTGATAAGCCCACAGCCAGTAGTTAAAAGAAAAGGAGAGAAGAAGTAACGCAGTACCTGTAATGACTAAGCTCATGGGTTGTAATAAGGGATAAATTATGGTCATTAAAAGCCCTAAAATAACTAGCCAGACGATGGTGGCACCTGCGGTCCAGTCCGGTATATAAGCAATACTTTCAGGGTGAAGTATGCCGTGAAGTATATTGGCTTGAATTTCTACACCTGGAAAACTAGCTTGCACAGGAGTCGGACGTAAATCGGCCAAACCAATGGCAGATGTGCCGACCAATGCAATGGCATTTTCAAGTTCTGGGATAGGTTTTTTACTATGCAGGATTTCGCTGGCGGATAAATAAGTAAAATGTTTTTGTCTGCCTAAATAGGGGATCAGTATTTGTCCCTGTGCATCGGTATTAATAATGGATTTACCGAGGCTGACATGGGTGACTGTTTTTGCCGATCCCACGACGTTCGTATGGAGCTTGATATTATCTTCTAGCAAATAAAGCCTTGCTGCTTCTAACGCTAAGGATGGATAAATTTGCTCATTATAAACCGCAATAATAGGTGCGCGACGGACGCTGCCATCACGATCAGGTGCGATGCTGAAAAAACCACTACCTATGGCATTGTTGGTAAACTTATTTAAGTTGGCGGTATAGCCCAGCATGTGAATGGCGGTTAGTGATTCTGTGCTTTTAATATCACTAATAATAGATGTTGAGGGGAGTTTTCCTGTTTGGGTGAGTAATTTTTTGTGAAAGGGATAGCCTAATACGACTTCTTTACCTTTAATGCTATTGGCAAAATAGGAATCTGCATCCAATGATTTTTCGATTTCTTTATACCAAGTTGGTAACTCTTGTTGAATGTCTTCCAGTGCAGATTTCACTTTTACAATCGGGTTTTCTTCAGGCTCTGCTTGCACAACATCCATCGCTACAACGGCAATATTATTTTCATAAAGCTTATTGATTAAATCACCCATTTTTTTACGACTCCACGGCCAACGACCATCTCGCTTTAGGCTGGCTTCATCAATATCTACAATAATAATGGGTGGAAGTTCTTTGGCTTTAATAGGTGTGCTTAGTTTAAGGCGAATGTCGTAGGGGATAGCTTCAAGACGTTGAAGTATGTCTATACTGGTTGAGTTATTACTTAGATAAAAAAGGCTGGCAAGCATCGTTAAAACAATACCTGAGATTATGGGTAGAAGAGATTTTTTGTGCTTTTTGAACAGTGGGTAACCTCTGCTGTTTTAAAAACGCTATTTTGTAAAATAACGCACATTATTAATTATACGGACAGATTGAGACCTTTGCACGAATCAGATGACGAGTAAAAATGACTAAAATTTCACT
>CAYTRF010000171.1:0-4268 GCA_964440065.1 uncultured Cocleimonas sp.
CTATTGCGCCGATCTTCGTGGAAAATATCGGCAGTTTTAGCAAGCTAAAAATAATAGACTTGATCAGAGGTCCCTTAATCGTGCCGAAGAAAACAAGCACTCAGATTCGATTAATTTTATAACTCTGATCTATCACCTTACGCTGTTTCAAACCTTTACCAACAATAGCTGGTATATTCAAACGCAAACTTTTATGCATCGCCTGTACCGCAGGGTTTTTCTGAGATAGCCCCAGTTGAATCGCAACTTTTTCTGCCTCCACCGCATATAAAATAAACTTCAAATATTCTTGGCTAGCTTGTTCCAACGCCTTCCATTTATTAATAATGATGGACAATGGTTTTTCTAAGTCAGGATTCTTAATTAAGTGCTTATCCAATACAACGCTTTGCTGTGCAGCTGTCTGAATTAACGTCTGAAATGATTCCATTTCGGCTTTTAAGCGAGGATCAACTGTCTCCAAATAGGCCAATAAGTCAGATTTTGAGCGGTCACTAAAAGGGCGTATTTCTTCTCTTAGCGTTTGATTGAGTAATCGTTGTTTTTTTGATTTAGGAGGGTTTCTAAAAGATGCCAATAGCAGCCTAGCACTATCCAACCCTCTCACTAAATCACTCTGAGTATTTAATATATTTAATTGATAATCATGCTCGGATTTTTTGATCCTCTCTTCTAATGATACGGCCTTTTTAGAAAATTTGATAAGAACATCTTGCTGATCTAAACGATTGTGAGCTATCCATGCAAAGCGCACCTCTTTATCCGTTTCATTATAAACAGAATACAAACCACGTTGCCCTTCTCGCCATTGTTTACTTATTTTTTGAATTAGCTCGGCATGATTCGGATAATTAAGCTGCATGTTATCCGAATCTTGTAAACGTTTTTGCATCTTAGAAAACGCTAACATTAGTGACTTTTGTGAAGTAGCCAAAGGTGCGTAAATACCCTGTACAAATTGCTCTCTTTCCAGCGCTTCTTTTTGATGTTGAATATCCGCTCGCCAACCCGATAAACCCTTGTAAGCCAGCGCAAAAACAATAATAGCGGGAATAAAAAGAATTGCCGTTAACGTCGTCATTTTATCTTGTGGTAAACGACCATCCTTCTTAATCTGACGTATTAAAAGAACCAATACTCCAAAGATCAATAAGGAAACGATTAAGAAAACAATGAATATAAAATTGGCGAAGGTCAAATTATTATCTCAAGAACAATTGTGATGATTTTAACCTAAAAAAAGACTAAAAAAGCACACCCCCCCACTTTTCTGCCTTTTTTTACAAATACTTCTATAAAAAACGTCAAATTGAATCCAAGCAAGTATGGTTCTCGTAACCTTTAAATAAGGAGAACAGCATGAGAGCTCTTAAATTACTCGCATTATTTTTGTTGGCAACGGTTATCACGACAGCGCAAGCGTCAACAAAAAACAAACCAGATGGAATCCAATGGCAAGGTTGGACTCCTGATTTATTTGAAAAGGCAAAAAAAGAAAATCGTTTCGTGATTCTTGATCTAGAAGCTGTTTGGTGTCACTGGTGTCATGTCATGGAAGAAAAAACGTATCAAGATAAGCAAGTCATTGAATTAATCAAGAGTAAGTATATCGCGGTTCGCGTTGATCAGGATGCATCCCCTGATTTATCCAGCCGATACGGAGACTGGGGCTGGCCTGCCACCATTGTTTTTGCTCCAGATGGCACTGAAATTGTTAAACGTCAAGGTTATATTAATCCCATTCATATGGCTTCTATGTTACAGGCCATTATAGATGACCCTTCTCCTGGACCTTCAGTATTAGCACGAGCAGGGCTAGAAATAAAAGCCAGTAAGACAGGTGCATTAAGCGGTAGTCAAGTGACAGCCTTGATGAAAGCTTTCAATGAAGTCTATGATAAAAAACAAGGTGGTTGGGGATCAATTCATAAATACCTTGATCGGATACGAATAGAAATAGCGCTACGAGAAGCACGCACAAGCACTGGTGCCACTGCTAAGAAATATGAAACGATGGCGCGACACACACTAAATCAAGCTCAGAAATTGATTGATCCAGAATGGGGAGGCATCTATCAATATTCGGATAAGTTGGATTGGTCATCACCGCACTTTGAAAAAATCATTTCATTTCAAGCAGCGGCTTTACGCACTTGGTCATTGGGCTACGCTACACTCGGAGATGCTAGTTACAAAGCATCAGCAGAGAAGATATTTCATTATTTAGTGACTTTTATGCTCAGCCCAGAAGGTGCTTTTTATGTCAGTCAGGATGCTGATCTAAACAGTGATATTGACGGACATAAGTATTTTAAACTAGACAACGTCGCACGCAGAAAACTGGGCATACCACGCATCGACAAAAATCTTTATGCGCGAGAAAATGGTTGGATGATTGCAGCTTTAGCAGATTTCTATAGCTTTACAGGCAATCAAAAAGCGTTGGGAATCGCCACAAGAGCACTGCAATGGAGTCTGAAAAACCGCCAATTACCCAGTGGCGGATTTCGTCACGGCAAAGTTGGCAATGGGCAATTTTTAGGTGACAGCCTGTACATGACAGAAGCCTTGCTGCAAATGTACACCGTGACGGGTAGACGCGATTGGTTAAAACAAGCAGAAAGGTCTGCCAAATTCATAGAAGGAAAATTTCGCGATATGAATGGAGGTTACATGACAGCTTTGGTAAAAACAGGCGCTGTTGGTGTATTTACAAAACCTGTTCTACAACCCGATGAAAATATAGATGCAGCACGAATTTTTGCACGCTTACATAACTACACAGGTAACAAAGCTTATAAAAAAAGTGCCCAACATGCCCTGAAACTGCTTGCTGCTCCATCAACCACAAAAAACCAACCTTGGTTAAGTGGTGTTATTTTAGCTGATTACGAAATTTCCCTTGATCCAGTGCACATTACCATTGTCGGCGCCAAGAACAATGCGAGTTCGAAAAGCTTATTTAAAGCGGCTATTAAATATCCCGCCTCTTATCGTCGAATAGAATGGTGGGATATACGAGAAGGTGATATGCCAAATTCTGATATACGTTATCCTCAGTTGTCTAAACCCGCTGCATTTGCCTGTGCCAATAATGCTTGCTCATTACCAGTACTTAAAGAAGCTGACATAGCAAAAAGCGTAGATAGATTAATGGGAGTAAAACGTAAATAAAAAGAAGTATACCTACCTCCCTTTTTTCTCGTTTGATGCAATAGTATTTTTACTTCTTCTTGGCTTTGGATCAGAACACCGCTAATATCCCCAGCATACAACTAACACGAGCTTAAATATGTCTCAAGACATTAAAAATGATATGGATGTAGCAACAGTTATTGCTAAAAAATGGCTAACGGCATCTGCCCAAACTGCAGGCAATAACCAGTTTGAAGAACACTTCAACCTAATATCTAAAAAGGTCGTGGTTAAAGGTATGCCAGGTTTTGACAGCATCAGTTACGAAGATTGGGCGAGACAATCTAAACAAGAGTTTAAAGATAAAATAATCGAAAGTGTCAGCTATCATGGTTTTAAATTACAAGCGACTAATGAAACACAGATTATGTTTAAAACCGTTGAGAAAATAACCTCCACTGATGGAACACAACGGGCACATGGTGTTGAGATTTTATTAGGTTTAGAAGACGACGATGTGTGGCGCGTAACCCAAGAGCGCATATTAACGGATGATGAGGCGCGCCATGATGGCCTGCTCGATCAAGAAATACGTTTCTTAAAGTGACTCTAATATAAAGAGTCGCTCAGTTTTACCTGCTTCTTTTTGAAGCGAAATATACTCCTCGCCCCACTTCCATTTTTGTTTAGCAAACAAATTCGTCATATCACTTAATTCGCAATGATAGGGTGGCCCACCTTGTTGTCCTGTTTGCATAAAGGCGGCCAATAGCTTTCCTTGCGGTTTTAACCATTCGTGAAGACAGGTTTGGTATTTCCCCCATAACTCTGGATGTAAGGCGCAAAGACTAGTTTGCTCAAAAATCGCATCAAATTTTTTCTCAGGATTCCACGTAAAAAAATCACTTAATACGAGTTCTGCTTGCAAGTTACTTTCATCAAGTGCTTTGTTTAAATTATCAATCGGCGTGGGTGCAATATCAATTGCAACCACATCAAAACCTAGCTCTGCTAGTTTGATCACCTCGTAACCATTACCGCAACCAGGAATTAAAACTCGGCACGGTTTTAATAAATCATTATCCAACCAATAACTAAGATTATTACTTGATTCACCTCTATCCCAACCTGTT
>CAYTRF010000172.1:0-4261 GCA_964440065.1 uncultured Cocleimonas sp.
ACGTTATTTTACAAGAATACTATTAGTAAACCGAAAAACCTTTTGTAACTTCAATCAATGAGACCTTTGCACGAATCAGTGGCGAAAGAAAAATGGGCTAAAATTTTACTGATTGAGGCGGGAAATAAAGCTAATAACGGGTTATTAGCAAGTTTTCCAACGAAAAGCAGTGAATTTTTAGTCATTTTTACTCGTCATCTGATTCGTGCAAAGGTCTCCAACTATTAATTTAACTACCGATTATCTTGTGATGCTTTTAAATTGGTCATTCTGATCGTAAAATACAAGTGATCATTACAATAATTATAAAAATAAAGTAATAATAAATGTCAAATGTCATAAACCGTACCTTACCTAATCTACTCAAGCAATTAGTCGCTGACGGCAAACTTACGCCACAAATTGCTGAAAAAGCGGTTGAAGAGTCACGAGAAAGGGGCGTACCTATTACAACGCATTTAGCCCAAAAAATGCTTGTTGATCAAAAAGACTTGGCACTTTATAACAGTAAAGAATACGGCTTAAGTGTCGTTGATTTAGATGTCATAGAAGTTCCATTGGAAATAACAACACTACTTCCAATCGATATGCTAAAAAAGGTTCAGCTATATCCTTTATTCAAGATGAGTAAGGCGTTAACCGTTGCGGTAGCCGACCCTGCTTATTTAGCCCAGCTCAGTGATATTCGATTTGCGACAGACCTTGTTCCTGAGCCTGTCATGGTCGAATACACCAAATTACAAAAATTATTAAATCCCGACTATGATGACACCGGTGGAACAAGCACTGGTTTATCTTTGTCATCTGATGCTGCTGCACAAGATCTTATTATCGAATCTGAAGATTTAGAGACTGAAGAAGATGATGATTCAGGTGTCGATGTGACACAGTTTGTAAATGAATTATTGCTACATGCGATTAAGAAAAAAGTATCAGATATACATATTGAGCCTTATGAGAAGATTCTACGCGTTAGATTTAGGCTAGATGGAATTTTGCAGGTGGTCAGTATGCCACCAAAATCCATCGCTAGAAAAATGACATCTCGTTTAAAAGTTATGGCGCAGTTAAACAGTTCTGAACGTCGTATACCTCAAGATGGTCGCATTCACTTTAGAGTCGGCGAAGATAAACACATCGACTTTCGTGTTAACACGCTACCAACCTTGTATGGTGAGAAGATTGTAATGCGGATACTTGATTCTGATACCGCAGCATTAGGTGTTGATAATTTAGGGTTTGATAAAAAACAGAAAGAAGACCTACTGAATGCCTTATCAAAACCTGACGGGATGATTTTGGTAACAGGCCCCACTGGTAGCGGTAAAACCGTTACGCTTTATGCAGGCTTGAATATCCTAAACACGTCGGAAAAGAACATTTCAACGGCAGAAGATCCTGCTGAAATACAAGTTCCCGGTATTAATCAGGTCAACGTAAATAACAAAGTGGGTTTAACATTTGCAGCCGCATTAAGAGCCTTCTTACGACAAGATCCAGATATTATTATGGTTGGTGAGATTCGAGATATTGAAACTGCTGAGATATCCATCAAGGCAGCGCAAACAGGACACCTTGTTCTATCTACATTACATACCAATAGTGCTCCTGAAACATTAACACGTTTAATGAATATGGGTGTACCACCATTCAATATTGCATCTTCAGTACATTTAATTATTGCCCAGCGATTAGCCAGAAGGCTTTGTAAGAATTGTAAGGAAGTGGTTAAAGATCTTCCAAAATCAGCCTTACTCCAGTTTGGCTTTAAAGAAGATGAGCTTGATTCACTGGAGATTTATCAACCTGATGGATGTGGTGAATGTTCTCATGGATACAAAGGTCGAGTGGGTATTTATCAAGTCATGCCCATTTCAACAACGATGGAAACCATGATCATGGAAGGTGCCAACTCCTTAGAGATCGCAAAACAGGCACTAGTAGAAGATATTTTAGATTTAAGACAGTCTGCATTAAATAAAGTACGAGAAGGTGTAACTTCTCTTGAAGAACTTGAGCGTGTTACAAAAGATTAAACAAGGTAAATTATTATGGCTACAGCAGTTCAAAGAAAAAATACTAAAAATACCCAAGAGCAACCCACATATGTTTGGGAGGGGATCAATAAAGCGGGTGTAAAAATTCGTGGTGAGAGCCAAGCGATCAATGAGAACTTTTTAAGGGCAGAGCTGAGACGACAAGGCGTTAGTCCCAAGCTGATCAAAAAGAAAAGCAATAGACAAACAGGCGGAAAAATAAAACCTGTCGATATTTCATATTTTGCAAGACAGCTAACGACGATGATGCGAGCGGGTGTTCCTATGGTTCAATCGCTTGAGCTTATTAGTTCGGGACATGACAAACCCGCAATGAAAAGTTTGATCATTAAGATTACCAAAGACATTGAAGCAGGTTCAGATTTAGCGGGTGCGCTAGCAGCACACCCACTGTACTTCGATGACCTCTTTGTCAACCTTATAAGCGCAGGTGAGCAAGCAGGTACTTTAGAAGATATGATGGATAAGGTTGCTACCTATAAAGAAAAAACAGAATCAATGAAGGCCAAAGTTAAAAAAGCAATGATGTATCCTTTAATGGTTGTTATTGCTGCTGTGGTAGTTTCAACGATCATGTTGATTTGGGTAATCCCAACCTTTAAAGATGTTTTTGAAGGGTTTGGAGCAGATTTACCAGCTTTCACTCTTTGGGTAATTAGTTTGTCAGAATGGCTACAAGCGACTTGGTGGTTACCTTTAGGCATTGTTGTTGGTAGTCTTATGGGCTTCACGCAAGCTAGAAGACGCTCTAAAAAGTTTGTTCGGTTTGTTGATCGACTGGTATTAAAGATACCTGTTATGGGAGTCATCATTAATAAATCCGCAGTGGCACGATTCGCTAGAACGCTATCAACTATGTTTGCCGCTGGTGTGCCGTTAGTCGAAGCAATGGACGCAGTAGCAGGCAGTACCGGCAATAGCGTTTATGAAGATGCCACATTACAAATTAAAGAAGATACCTCAAAGGGTGTGCAACTTTATGTTGCAATGATGACCACTCAGCAATTTCCTAGTATGGTCGTTCAAATGACTAAAATTGGTGAAGAATCAGGTCGTCTTGAAGAAATGCTAGATAAGGTCGCAGATTACTTTGAAGAGCAAGTTGATGATTTAGTGGATAACCTTTCAAAGCAAATTGAACCTCTGATTATGGCGATTCTTGGTGTCCTAGTCGGTGGATTAGTTATTGCAATGTACTTGCCAATCTTTAAAATGGGCGCAGCGGTTGGTTAATTATTGATCAACGCGGTTCTTAGGGCTTGAGAGATTTAGGGATAAATACAAATGGAATTGATCACATTATTTAGAGAGAACCAAATGTTCTTTCTAATCGTCGTTGGCATTTTTTCACTACTCGTGGGTAGTTTTTTAAATGCCGCTATTTACCGAATACCAATCATGTTACAAAGAGGTTGGCGAGAGGAATGTGCCGAGGTCTTTGGTGGCGATAGTGATAATTCAGAAATTCATGTAAATCATACGGAAGGCAAAAAATTTAATTTATTTGTACCTAGATCACAGTGCCCTCACTGTGGTCACATGATTACCGCCATCGAAAATATTCCCGTGATTAGCTATTTATTTCTTAGAGGTAAATGTTCATCCTGTAAAACGGGTATTTCAATCCAATACCCTATCATTGAAATTTGTACCGCTTTACTTTCAATTTTTGTCGCTTGGAAAATTGGGTTTGGATGGCCGATTTTAGCCGCACTTTTCTTTACATGGACTTTAATTACCTTGGCATTAATTGATGCTAAGACCATGTTACTCCCAGATAATTTAACCATCCCGCTTATGTGGATTGGAATAGCCGTAAATTATCAACATTTATTCGTTGATTTAAAAAGTAGCGTATTAGGTGCAATGATAGGTTATTTGTCACTATGGAGTCTATTCCATGTGTTTCGCTTAATCACTGGCAAAGATGGCATGGGTTATGGTGACTTTAAGATACTAGCGGCTATTGGTGCTTGGGGTGGTTGGCAAATACTCCCCTTTACTATTTTTGCTGCTTCTTTGCTCGGCTCAGTGTTGGGTATTGCTTGGATGTTGACTCAACGAAAGAAGACAAGCGAACCGATTCCATTTGGCCCATGGCTAGCCTTAGCGGGGTTTATTGGCTTTATTTGGCGCGATGAAATTGTTCTGATGATGAATAATTATTTTATGTTGGCTTAATTCTTAATCAGAGCTTCCTTAAA
>CAYTRF010000173.1:0-4247 GCA_964440065.1 uncultured Cocleimonas sp.
ACCTAACTTATTTAATCTTAGCTTCTTTAAAATCCACATGCTTACGAACTTTAGGATCGTACATTTTCTTAACTAATTTCTCAGTCATTGTACGTTTGTTCTTAGTTGTTGTGTAGAAGTAGCCTGTATCAGCAGTTGAAACTAATTTTATTTTATCACGCATGATGTTTCTCCCTTAAACCTTCACGCCACGAGCGCGAATTTCAGCTAAAACAGTATCAATGCCTTTTTTATCAATGATACGCATACCTTTTGCAGTAAGACGAAGCTTTACAAAACGGTTTTCGCTCTCAACCCAAAAGCGGTGTGAGTGTAAGTTTGGTAAAAAACGACGTCTGGTTTTGTTATGCGCGTGAGAAACATTGTTTCCTGCTACTGGACGCTTACCTGTTACCTGGCATACTTTAGCCATGATATTATATCTCCAAAAACTAGGTAACTGCACAGCTAATCTGAGCAACTACGGAATTTATTTATTTTCACTTCTACATATATATGCAGGAGCTGAAAGGCGCGTAATGATATACAATCGTTTGCACTTCGGCAAGCTTATTATTAGGAATGACAATAATTTAACGTAAAAAACTTTGATACGCTGGGTTATCCGTCTCTTCAAAGAATTCATAACCCAATTCTTCTAAAAACTGACAGAATTTTTTACGTTCATCAGGCACAACCTGCATGCCTATCAAAAAGCGTCCAAAGTCAGACCCGTGGTTACGATAGTGGAATAAACTGATATTCCAATTGCCACCCATATTCGTTAAAAAGTGCAACAAAGCACCGGGTCTTTCTGGAAAACGAAAACGGTATAAAACCTCATTTTTAACACCTTGCGCATGACCACCCACCATAAAACGTAAATGCACTTTTGCCAGCTCATTATCTGTGAGGTCTAAAACCTTATAGCCTTTTTCTTCAAGGTTATTAATCAGCTGATTTTTTTCAGTATCCCCATTACTAAGTTTCACACCAGTGAAAACTTGGGCTTGTTTTGCATCGGCATAACGATAATTGAACTCTGTAATCGCACGATCACCTATTGCCTCACAAAAATGTTTAAAGCTATTGGGCTCTTCTGGAATCGTCACGGCAAGAATCGCTTCGCGTTTTTCACCTAGCTCAGCTCGCTCAGCAACATGACGTAAACGATCAAAGTTGATATTCGCACCACTGGTGACTGAAATTATTTGCTGGTTTTTTAAATCATGTTCAGCAATATATTTTTTCATACCTGCTGTTGCTAATGCACCTGCTGGCTCAAGCATAGTACGAGTATCTTCAAAAACATCTTTAATCGCAGCACAAGTTTCATCGGTGCTCACTGTCATCATTTCATCAACGACTTCTTGAACGATCTTAAAAGTATTTTTACCCGCTTTTCTAACTGCAGCACCATCTGCAAATGTACCGATACTTTCTAGCTCGACTAGCTCACCTTTTGCAATAGAGAGTGTCATACTGGAAGCTTCTTCATGCTCAACGCCGATAACTTTGGTGCTTGGGCTAAGGTATTTTATATAAGTTGCAATACCCGAAATTAAACCACCACCGCCAACCGCTACAAAAATGATATCAATCGGGTCTGGATGCTGACGTAGTAGCTCCATTCCAATTGTGCCTTGCCCTGCTATTACATCCAAATTATCAAAAGGATGTACAAAAGTCATACCTTCTTTGTCTGCAAGCTCCATGGCATGTGCGTAAGCTTCATCAAAAGTATTTCCGATTAATACCGCATTACCACCAAATGATTGCACGCCTTTAACTTTTATTTCAGGTGTGATTTTAGGCATAACAATGGTTGTTTTAATACCTAGTTTTTGACCTGATATCGCCACACCTTGGGCATGATTGCCTGCGGATGCAGCTACTACGCCTCTGGCTTTTTCTTCATCACTAAGTTGAAACATGCAATTGAATGCACCACGTAGCTTAAAGGAGAATACAGGTTGCAAGTCTTCACGCTTAAAGTGAATGATATTGTCACAGCGTTTAGATAAGGACTTGGCTAACTCCAGAGGCGTTTCATTTGCCACATCATAAACCCTAGCGGTGAGTATTTTTTCGATTAATTTATTCTTCATGGTCGAACTTTACGAGTTGAGTCAGTAATCTGCAAGAAAATAACTACTCTACTGTAAATTTAGGTATCATAAGCGCCACAATTTTTAATAGGTTTATCAAATGACACAAGATGAAATGAAAATAGCAGCAGCTCAAGCTGCACTAGAATATGTTGAATCAGGCATGATCGTCGGTATTGGTACTGGCTCTACAGCTAATCACTTTATTGATTTATTGGCTACGGTAAAAGGTAAAATAGACGGTACGGTTGCAAGCTCAGTTGCCAGTGAGGAACGCCTTAAAAGCCACGGCATTCCTGTAATGGATTTGAATAATGCGGGTCAACTTTCAATTTATGTTGATGGCGCTGATGAATCTGACAAGCACTTAAATCTCATTAAAGGTGGTGGTGGTGCGTTAACGCGTGAAAAAATCGTAGCGGGTGCAAGTGATAAATTTATCTGTATTGCTGATGAAAGCAAGTTAGTTGATGTAATGGGAAAGTTTCCATTACCTGTAGAAGTTATTCCGATGGCACGTAGTTTTATTGGTCGTGAAATAGCTAAGATGGGGGGTAAGCCTGTTTTACGTGAAGGTTTTACAACTGACAATGGCAATATCATTATTGACATTCAAGGGTTAGAGATTATGGAGCCTGTGAAAATGGAAGAGCATTTCAATCAACTTCCTGGTGTCGTGACCATTGGTTTGTTTGCGCAACGACCTGCTGATGTATTAATTTTAGGCACACCGAACGGTGCCAAGGTTATTACCTAAGCTTTAATAAATAGTTAATGAATGAAGTATAAGCTGGTTAGCTAGCGTTTTGATCTGGCTCAACCAGTCTTAACTTTTCATTATTAATGCGGTCGTATATTTCTTCGCGATGAACCGCTATTTCTTTGGGTGCATCAATACCAATACGAACCTGATTTCCTTTTACACCAAGCACTGTGATACTTACATCGTCACCGATCATAAGTGTCTCACCCACTCTTCTGGTCAAAATTAACATCCCGCTTTCTCCATTATTTTAATTATTAGCTACTATCCTCGTAGCTTTTCTATTATTTATTATTAGTGTAGCTGAGTTTTTTATTATTTTTTTATTGTAGTTATTTATCTGTTTCAGCTACTTTATCAGATAGACGGTGCTAGAATCGCACAAAGCAACTGAACCCAGACTTAATTTATTAAAACTTTATAATTTTTTTTATTGTTTTGATTAAAATATCTTCTGAGCACTACTCTATTAAAATTTAATAATCAGACGAGTAGAAAATGACACCCCCCCACTTTTCTTACATTTTTTAGCTTAACCCTCTGATAGTCCGAATGCATCATGTAAGCTTCTCACTGCCAGCTCTAGGTATTTTTCATCTACCACAACAGATACCTTTATTTCAGATGTTGAAATAAGCTGTATATTAATATTCTCTTTTGCTAATGCCTCAAACATTTGCGTAGCAACACCTGCATGAGATCGCATCCCTCCACCGATAATGGAAACCTTGGCAATTTTATCATCACCACTCCAATCATTAGCACCTAACTCTTTACCTATCTCCCCAAGAATGTTCATGGCTTCTTCATAGTCATTACGATGCACGGTAAAAGTAAAATCAGTCGCGCCATCTGTACCGATATTTTGCACAATCATATCAACTTCAATATTTGCTTTTGATATCGGCCCCAATATCTTATGCGCTACTCCAGGCTGATCAGGAACGCCTGTAATCGTAAGCTGTGCTTCATCTTTATTAAAGGCTACGCCTCGAACCATCACTTCTTCCATTATATCTTCCTCACGCGTAACCAGCGTACTTTTACCTTCATCGCCTTCATCAAAGCTTGATAACACTCTGATTGGCATATTGTATTTATAAGCAAACTCAACGGCTCTAATTTGTAATACTTTAGAGCCCTGACTTGCCATTTCGAGCATTTCTTCTAATGCCAACTTAGGAATGTGTCTTGCCTCAGGCACCATTCTTGGATCGGTCGTATAAACCCCATCCACATCGGTATAGATTTGACACTCGTCCGCCTCAAGTGATACCGCTAAAGCGACTGCCGTTGTATCGGAGCCACCACGCCCTAGGGTGGTGATATTGCCGCAGTCATCCACACCTTGAAAGCCAGCAACAACAATAACTTTCCCCTGATCCAAATCAGCCCGT
>CAYTRF010000174.1:0-4232 GCA_964440065.1 uncultured Cocleimonas sp.
TTTTCGAAGTTGATAAAAAAGTAACCCAGCATTGATATAAGCTGCCAATGCAACCGCCAAAGCCAAGCCCGCATGAGGGCCAACATAACCTAATTTAACCCATGGATAAACAATCACAGCGCTCAGAACGATATTACAAATAACCGAAATAATACCAATTTTTACGGGGGTCTTAGTATCCTGTCGGGAGTAAAAACCGGGTGCTAACACCTTCACCAAGATAAAGGCAGGTAAGCCCAGCGCATAGGTCATTAAACTCATACTCGACATTTCAACATCGTGCCAGCCGTTAACGCCATTATCCAAAGCGAAGGACATAATGGGTTTTGCCAATAGCATTAAACCCACCATGGCAGGAATACCGACCATTAAAGCAAGCCGCATGGCTGAGTCCAAAGTGGCTGAGAACTTCACGGGATCTTTATTGGCGTGCTCCCCTGATAGTTTAGGCAAAATCACCGTGCCAATCGCCACCCCTATAATCGCCAAAGGCAGCTCCACAAAGCGATCGGAATAATACAACCAGCTCATACTGCCCACGGTTAAAAAGGAAGCAATTAAGGTGTTTAATAACAGATTAATCTGCACGACAGATGAACCAAATAAAGCAGGCACCATCAACTTCATTACATGGCTAACGCCTTTGTGAGCACGTTTGAATTTTGGTTTAGGAAAAACGCCAAGCTTATAAAGCGCAGGTAATTGAAAAGCTAATTGAACAATTCCACCAATCAAAACACCCCACGCCACCGCCTTAATTGGCTCTTCAAAATACGGTGAAACCCAAATAATGCTGATTAATAAAGTTATATTTAACAGCACAGGTGTAAACGCAGGCACGGCAAAGCGTTTATAGGTATTTAGAATACTGCTAACAAAAGCAGATAACGCGATAAAGAATATATAAGGGAAGGTAATGCGTAATAAATCCACTGCCAGTTCAGGACGTGCACCTTCTTTATTCTCAAAACCTGGAGTGAAAATAAACATCACAATCGGTGCAGCGATAACGCCGATAACCGAAATTACCAGCAAAATCAATCCCAAACGACCCGCCACATGATCGACTAAATCATGCATGGCTTGTTTGCTTCGGGTTTCTTTGTATTCAACTAAGACAGGCACAAACGCTAGTGAGAATGCACCTTCCGCTACTAAACGACGCAATAAATTAGGAATACGAAATGCCGCGAAAAAAGCATCGGAGATGCCACCAATTAAGAAAAAATTGGCGAAAACCAAATCGCGCACCAAGCCCAGTACGCGAGAAATCATTGTCATGGCACTAATAACAGCGCCCGAACGTAGTAGTTTGCTCATGGTTTAACTACATTAAAAAATAGTTATTTTCGCACAAAATAGGATGAAAAGGGGAAGCGTTGTTTTAAACATTATCTCGTTGCTTCCAGCGCTATGCGCCTCGTTAGATGATACTTTGCATACTTTATGACGCCTAAACACGACTTAAAGTACACCCCCCCACTTTTCGCCGTTTTTTTAGAACATCTAGTTACAAACTCTCCAACCACTCAATAACAGACTTGACCAATTCATCGCCTTTATCTTTAAAATAATGATCAGCCCCTGATACAATCACTTGTTTTGATTTCTTATTGCCTGCATTTTTCATCATGGCCAAGCGCGATGGAGCTAGCTTGATAACCGCTGGAAATTCCTTTTCACCATAAATATCCAAAACAGGAATTTTCATATTGTCTAAAGGAAGCGGTTTATCCATGTATTGTTTATAATCAGTTGCGCCCATGCCAGCGCCAATATAGGCGTTAATTTCGCTCTCACCACCTTGTCTTATAAAATCCATTGCCATGTGAGCACCGCAACTATGTGCAAATAAGATGACGTTTTCTATACCTTGATCTCTCAAATAATCAACACCAGCTTCAATACGATACCTAGCATTTGAAAAAAGCGGCACATAATCATAGTACTTAGCACTTTTTTCAAGCACAGGCATTTGTAAGGATAAGGTTCGCCAACCTTTTGCAGGAAGTTGAGTACGTAAAGGAAAAATGGTGTCTTCCCAGTCAGGGTGAAAACCGCGCCCGTGAATAATGATAACCGCACCTTTTGCATCGCCTTCCGCTTCTTGGTCAATCGCCATAAATTCGTGCTTTTTATTAGAACTAGCATCTTTTAAATAAACCACTTCACCGTCTAAAACAGCGTCTTCAACCTCGGTTGCCATGCGTTTTTCACGTTCTAAATCTGGCTCAGTATTTAACGTTTTCGCATGAGGTACGCTTGCACCAAATAATAAAAAGAAGGTGATACTAATAATACTTATTTTTTTCATTTTAAAACTACCCATATTATTCAAAAAATTAAAGACGTGTTTTATCACGCGCTTCCCACCAATTTCTAGCCATTTCTACTGCTTGCTCTTGTGTATCGGCTCGTCCCATGGTTTTTAAGGTAATCGCTGCCGTAGCAATAACAGCACCTACACCATATTCATCGTCGACTTGACCATTCCAGACCTTAGCCAGTTTTGAAACTTCTAAGGTTTTATCTTTTACATGACGCTTAGGAAATAACGGCAACCATTCTTCCTCGCTCATTTCACCATGATGAAGAGAACGCACCAAGTTTTTCATATCGGGGTTCCACTCCGTCTCACCACCATCTCCCTTAATCACTGCCATGCGCGGCTGTTTCAACAATAAAGAGGCTTCTTGATGCGTATCTTTATAGGCTGGATGATGTATGCCTTGCATCGAACATTCGGCATGACAAGGATTGATCAAACGCGTGAAGGTATTTACAGGAGAGCGCAAACCCAAGATCCATTTTAAATCCATAATACGCGCAAGTTCAGGCAAGAAATCTCGCAAAGGTAAATAGGCAAAATTTGAGTCATTAATATGTTTCCCCGCTTCTTCAAATGAATGCGCGATGGGAACCCCAAAACTTTCCAGCACCTCTTCTGTATAAATACGATTCGCCGTATGATTACCTTCCCCATGGATTAATACCGAAATATCATTTTCAGCCAATAGCAATAAAGTCAAAATAAACCACGGTAAACGCCTTGCTTTACCCGCGTAACTCGACCAATCCAAATCAACTTTTGGCATATTCTCAGGCAATGTAATAACACTACGTGTGGCATCAACAAAACCGGCTAATTCCTCAGAGCTTTCCTCTTGATAGCGCATTAACATCATAAAAGCACCAAGCTGCTCAGGCTCAACTTCACGATTCAAAATCATCGTCATGGCATCTTTGGCTTCTTGATAATCAAGATTTCTTGAACCTGTTTTACCTTTGCCTAATAAGCGCACATATTGGGCAAACTCATGTTCAGTTTTTGTCGTTTTGGGGGTAGTTGGATTATTGGTCACTGGTTTATCTCTTTTAATTCTCTTGTAATCAGCCATTGTAACAAAAAAACAAAAACTGATTTTTTAAAAGGTTACTAAAATTGTCGACCCTAAGGAGTCACTTCAATTTATCTTCAACATGATCTCTGGTCATAGGCTCTAAAGTTGCGTATTGCCTACTAGTACATCGTCTAGGGTTATTGTTTAATCCATCTCTTCATTTCATTTTATCCTACTATTTTCTACCTAATTGTTGTAAGTTGCATGGTATACAGTTTAAAAACAACCATCAACGCAAGGGCTTGCACAACGATGTCTAATGACTATAACGCAGATTCCATAAAAGTTCTCAGTGGCTTAGACCCTGTTCGTAAACGTCCGGGCATGTATACCGAAACGACCCGCCCAAATCATCTCGCACAAGAGGTCATTGATAATAGTGTAGACGAAGCCTTGGCAGGTTTTGCCACTAAAATTCAGGTAGTTTTATATGCCGATGGTTCACTATCAGTTACTGACGATGGTCGTGGTATGCCTGTCGACATTCACCCTGAAAAGAAAGTTTCTGGTGTCGAAGTTATCCTTAGCACCCTTCATGCAGGCGGTAAGTTCTCAGATAAAAACTATTCTTTTTCAGGCGGTTTACACGGTGTCGGAATCTCGGTTGTCAATGCACTTTCTTTGATTTTAGAAGTACGCATTAAACGCGATGGCAAAGAGCATGAAATGGTCTTTGAAAATGGTCATAAAGTCTCTGAGTTAGAAGTGATTGGCACAGTCGGTAAAAAGAACACAGGAACATCCCTGCACTTTTGGCCGAATGGACAATACTTCGATACGGTTAAATTCTCGGTTAAACGCCTCAAACATAATCTGCGGGCTAAAGCGGTG
>CAYTRF010000175.1:0-4219 GCA_964440065.1 uncultured Cocleimonas sp.
CCATTAAAGATCAACCGACCGTTATTGATTTCTAAGTTTTGTCCGTAGGCTTGAAATTTTCCGTCTGTGACGCGCAATGAGCCATTGGCAGTAATGTCTTGGCGATTATTCGAGACCCTCACATCGCCTGAAAGTTTGGCACGTAAACCAAAGGCGTTTAAACGTACCTTATCACCAAGCTGTATTAAGATATTAGGTCTAACTTTTACGGCAGAGATTTGCTCACCAGGTTTTCTTTCACCTATGACATAAACATCGCTTGATTCATCAATACTGGCTTCAGGTATTTCTTTCAGATTAATATTAGCCTGAGGAATAATAATTTTACCTGTGATGTCGACTGTTTTTGATGTCAAGTTGATATTAAGATCGGGTGTCATGGTGGCGCTGATTTCATTGGTATTCATAAAGCGAATATTATTACCGCTTATTTTTACCTTGGCATTCCATTTGGCTATATCTCGTATATCGAGATTTCCTGACACGTCGAGCGCGCCTTTACCCATAAACATTTTACCCTTTAGGGTTGCAAATCCGGGTTTATCGGCATGTAAATTAAAATTAATATTGGTTAATTCTGTACCTGCTTCGGGCAGTCTTAAATAACCGTTTTTCAAGCTCGCTTGGCCAACGATTTTAGGTTTGGTCAATAACCCCGTGAAACTTAATTTACTCTTAAATTGGCCTTGTAAACCACGGCTGTGTGGTACAAATTCCTGCGCCCAGTTTATGTTTGGTATATCAAATTGGGCGCTACCGTTAATGCTGTGCTTGCCGTTTTCTGGTGAAAGCTTAATCGTGGCATCAGCGCTGAGTTTGCCACGATTGACAATGCTCATACGCAATTTACTTTTAACGCTACGATCATTGATGGTAGCGGTAAGTTCGGCATCTTTATAAGCTAAGATTCTTTCTTCACCATCGGTATTTTTAAAGGAGAAATTACTATCGGGTAATGTGAATTTGATACTGCCTTTGGGTTTACCACTGTTTTGTTTAATATCATAAGTGCCACTCACTGTGCCATTGAAGTCTAGACCTTCGGGTAACCAAGGTTTTAAAATGGCTAGTGGTGTTTTTCGTAAAGAGCCTTTGGCGCTCAGCCCTTTTAGTTTAGACCAATCGGTGGTTGAACAAACCGAGGTATCTTTACTTGCCAAACAAAGTTGACTGCTCGTAAAGCCATTTTGTGAAATACTTAACTGAGTGGGTTGTTGCATGCGCCAATCACCCGCTTTAGTCTCTTTAAACGTAAGTTTTCGTAAGCTACCTTGCCATTTTTGACCTTTCCAACCACCATTAGCGGTTAAATTTACGTTAGCTTCTTGATGATCAAATGAGACGTTAACTTGGTGATTTTCAATTCGCCCTGTGAGCGCTAATGTTGCATTACTTATTTTTTGTCCCTTTGCTTCTAGCTTGCTCAAGGTGCCTTTAATGTCATATTTCCCATTATTTGTTTTTGCATCAAAGTTAGCTGAGCCAAGGATAAAATCTTGATAGCGTATGTTATTTGCATCTATTTTTGCATTGATAATAGGCTGATTAATATCACCTTGTAAGCGCCCTTTTGCGGATATTTTCCCACTTAAGTCTGGCATGAGCTGCTTTAAACTTTTACTATCAATATTCCATGTTAAATCATACGGACTACTAGCTCTGCCTGAAATTTTCACCCGATTATTACCAACTTTGGCAACTAAATCTTTAATCATGGGTACGCCATTGACGAGTTGCGCTTCTCCTTTCACAGTTAATTCAGATTGTGCTAGACGGGTCTCTTTAAAACGTAGTTTAAATGCCACTAAATCAGCTTTAACAAGGGGTGATTTATAACTGCCTAGTAGTTGTGCTGAGCCCTCAATACGCCCACCTAGATCAGGGGATATTTGAGAGAGTTTTTGGGCACTCAGTTTTACGTTTAGATTGAGTGGTTCGCTTGCTTGACCCGTTGCTTCAAGTGTATTCTCTCCACTTTTAGCAAGCAGTTGATCGATTTGGATTGCGCCCGTTTTCACATCAACTTTAACGCCACCTTCTAAGAAGAGGCTCTCCTTACCTTGTTTTAATTCTTTATAAGCAAGCTGATCGGCTTTGAGTTTTATTTCAAACTCAGGTTTATTAATACTGCCTTTGAATACGCCACTGCCACTGATTCTCCCTGCTAATAGCGGCGATAATTGTTTTAGGTTTTTTGCATTAATATCCCAGCTTAGATTAAAAGGCTCATTAGCTTGTCCAGATGCGGTAATAGTATTGGCTCCAGATTTTAATGATAAACCCTTGAGATTAATGCTGCTTTTGGATATATCAGCCCCTTGTTTTAAATCAACTTCACCCTTTAAAATCAAAGGTTCATTACCCATCTTAAAGTCTTTGTAGGCTAGGCGTTTTGCCGTAATATCTAGTTTGATCTTAGGTTTCTTAACTGTGCCTTTAAAAGAGCCACTACCTTTAATATCGCCTGAAATATTAAGTTTCTTTAAACTGTCGGGAAGCATTTGTTCAATGTTATTGGCATCAATATCCCATTTTAAGTTAAATGGCTCGTTGGCTTTGCCAGATAATTTGAGTGTGTTATCGCCTAATTCCAGAAAGATATCATCTGTTGTTAAAGCACCACGGCGTTGGCTCAGTTTTCCTTCGAGCTTTAAATCATACTCACGTAATTTTCCCTTCAAAGATAAGATGTTAATATTGGTTTCAAGTCGTTTATCCATGAAACTTCCGCTGTATCTAAATTGTGTTGTGGCAGTCGCAGGCCAGTCAGGAATTACATTTTTAGTGGTAAGGTTTTTCCCATCGACTAAAAATGCCCAGCGTAGTTCTGGCTTCCAAAGTAGCCTTCCTTTTGCCTCTACATTACCGTAAGGACTTTCCAAGTTAACTTTCTCAAGATGTACCCGTTTATAATCACCTTGCCCTAGAAAGTTGATGGTTTGTTTTCCAGCTTTTTCATGCAGGTGATTTACAGCACCTTCAAAATGATAATTCGTTAGTGTTCCATCTAATTCAATGTTTCCTTCCACATCACCAAATTGTGGATGTATATATGAAATACTGCCACCTGTTTTAAGGTCATGTGGCTGATTCATATTGAGCTTACCTTCAGAGACATTTATTTTAAGTGGTTGATCTAAAATAATTGGGTTGCCCAAGAGTTTTCTGAAGCGTAGATAGCCATCACTGATGGTGACTTTCTGTAGTTGAATATTTTTGATATGGAAAAGAAGTGTTCGTGAACCAGGATCATCCAATAGACTTTTGGTTATTTGTAAGGAGTCCAGTTGAATTAAATGCGCATTCATATTCAAAGGCAAACCAAAATTTGGCAATGAAGTAATATCACCCGAGGTCTCATCGGTTTCTGCAATATTAATAGTCAAACGCTCTGCCGATACGGTTTGAGCAACCAGTCGTCCTCTACGGGTATTGTAGTTTTTTATTTTTAAACCCACATTTTTTAATGAAATACTATTGCCAGAATCCCATGAGAGCGTATCAATATGCATTCCGGTTAATAGGGTTCCTGTTACGCCCTCTATGGTGAGTTCTTTTAAAGAAGAGTTAGCAGTTGAGGTTAGAATTTTTACGCCAAAGGGCGTCAGCAATAATAAAACTAATATTAATAAACTAATGACCAAGATGCCTAAAAACCAAGCCAATGGTGAGAAAATAAAAGTATTAAGATATGTTCTCACAGCTCAGAACCTACGCTTAGGTGTAGCTGAGGTCTACTGAAATCATCTTCTGGGAAACCAAGGTCAATACGCACAGGGCCAATAGGCGAGCGCCAACGTGCGCCAAAGCCTACGCCAAGTTGTAAATTAGGATTACCCCAGTCTTCAAAAGCATTACCAGCATCAACAAAAACAGCAGCACTCCATTGTTCAGTGAGCGGGTGTTGATACTCTAAACTTAAATTCAGTAACTGCTTACCACCGATAACACTACCGTCGGAATTTGTTTCGCCAAGACTTTCAAATGCATAGCCACGCACGCTATTACTACCGCCAGAAAAGAAACGTAAGCTTTTTGGCAGAGCATCAAAGTTGTCGACAATTGTGGAGCCAAGTTGTACTCGGCTAAGAAGACGTCCCTTGCCTAAGTTATTAATGTACTTCCCAAGAGCTTCAAACTGTATAGCATTTTGATCACTTAATAAGGCTTCAGTTGCCGCCCTTAAGTTATAGCGTAACCTCCAGCCTTTTTCTGGGTA
>CAYTRF010000176.1:0-4199 GCA_964440065.1 uncultured Cocleimonas sp.
GCAGGTGGATGCTTAATGTTTCGCAATTAAAGCAATAACGAGAATGATTATCAAACTATTTTGATTTTTACTGGGTTAATCTTATAAAAACCGAGATAATAATAGGGGTGCTTCTCTAAATTTTCTATCGAAAAGAGGGTATTAATAAAATAGTAGCTGTTAGCAAATGTGATGGATTTACTTACTCTGAGCGAATTCGTCGTCTGATCCAGAGAAATAAACCCGTTGTATACAAAAGTGGAATGGCGATAGCTGCAAGGGTTGTCAGTATTTTAAATAGAGATCCGCCGATATGGGCAGAATGTATTGGGTAAATCAGGTTAGAGGCTCTAACGCCTAACATTGCTTCACGTGCATCGTGTTTGTAGATCACGCTATTATTGCAGGGGTTGATATATACATAGCTACGCCCATTTTGGTGCCATTCCTCCGCGTGTTTCAAGCGGTAAATTACGGGTTTATTTGTTTTTTTGGGAGGGTGTATCCTAATGAGTCTAGCCTCCGGTAGGGTTTTGTAAACAGTGTTTAGCTGATCTTCCCAAGGGACTGTGGGGCTATTTGAAGGACAGTTTATTGTACGCGGAGGTTTTTCTTGTATGGGTTGTTGATCCAATAGCGCCACTAATGATTGTTGCACAGGGGTGTAATAGACCATTCCCATACCCGTTAGAATAATAATCAGCATAACTGGAAAGGACAGCGACCCCAAAAACCTATGAATCCAGTAGAGCCAAGGATTTAGTCGGCGCGCGCGAGGAGGTAGTAAATTTCGTTTTAAATGTTTAAAGCTAGGCCACCAGACAAATAAGCCGCTGATCAATAAGGTGACAAAGCCAAACGCCAGTATGCCGAGTATTTGCTCACCTTTATCCCCTGATAATAAACTTGAGTGTAATTCGTATAACCACATTAGCCAGTCATTGTTAACATTGCGCGTCAGTTTTCTCTGTGTGGTTATGCCATCTAAGTAATCAATATTGTATCCATTATCTAGTTTCATCCAAACCCGAAAAAAAGGTATTTCTTTATTTGGTGTTTCGATCATTGTTAGTTGGCTTTTGGGGTAAGCGCTTACTGCCTTACGAATGATGGTTGAAATAGTAGAAATATTTGCTTTAGCATTTTTTTCGACTTCGTTAAAAGTAGTAGAGTATTGCCATTGAAGTAAAGTATTTTTATGGAGAAGTAATGCGCCGGATATGGCTGATATTGATAAAAATAAACCGAGAACTATACCGCTCCACAAGTGAAATATTTTTATTTTGGACTTCATTTTCTGATGCTCATGGATAACGAATTTGATTTGTAGGAATATATCCTTTATATTTCAAAGTATAATGATAATTATTACTGTTATCAATAAATGGAGATTGTAGTATGAAGCGTAAGCATAGAAAAGCTCATTTTATTTTTGTAGGAATTTCACTGGCTATGCCGAGTATTGCATTCGCGGAAACGGAGCTTGAAACAATCTCGGTTGAAACGGCGCGCATTGAGAAGCCTATTAATGGTATTCCAGGAACAATTACAATACTTGATCAAGAACAAATAGAGCAACAGACTATTATTGCGGATGATTTGCCTAGCATACTTGAAAATACCGTTCCAGGCTTTGGCCCAAGTTTGCAAAAAATGACAGGGCGCGGAGAAAGTTTTCGCGGGCGTAATCCCTTATATATGATTGACGGAGTGCCACAGCATAATGCACTTAGAGATGGTCAGCGTGATGGACATACTATTGATATAGATTTTATTGAAAAGATTGAAGTTGTGCATGGTGCAAATGCTATTCAAGGTATCGGTGCGACGGGTGGAGTGGTTGGGCTGATTACCAAGTCTGCTAAGAAGACGGGTAAATGGGAAAATACAGTAAAAACCTCTTTTACAACAAGTGATGAATTTACCAACAGTGGACTTGGTTATAAGGTGAGTTGGTTTGGTGGGATAGCAACGGATAAGTATGATATTGGGACAGGCGTTGCCGTAAATCACAGAGGCATGTTCTATGATGGAAACGGTAAACTGGTTGGGCTCTACCCGACACAGGGAGACATCATGGATTCTGGCTCAAGAGATTTCTTTCTTAAAGCAGGTTATCAGCTTACTGATAAGCAGCATATAAAATTAATGGTTAATAATTTTCAGATTGAACGCGATGCTGATTTTCGAAGTAAAGATGGTGATCCAAAGAAAGGCATACCCACATCATCTGTAAAAGGCAAACCGGTTGATGTGGGTGATCCCGCAAAGAATGATGTGACTACCTTTACTGTGGGCTATCGTAACGATGGCTTGTTGGGTGGTGCGTTTAATGCGCAATTATATCATCAAGACTATGCTGCATTATTTGAAGGAGGGTTCTTTGGTGACTTCTTCCGCCTAACCCCTGATGGTGATCCGTTTCTTGATCAATCTGAAATCCGTTCAAAAAAGCTGGGTCTAAAATTAACTCAATCATGGAAAAGTATAGGCGGAATTAAGGGGTTAGCACCAACAGTTGGTCTGGATTTTCAACAAGATAAAAGTTCCCAAGTGTTGGTTAAGAGTGGGCGACAATGGGTTCCAGAAACATCGCTTGAAGGCACGGCGCCATTTGCTCAATTAGATTACGCTTTTTCTAAGCGTATAACGGGCACAGTGGGAGTCAGGCATGAAATGGCAACATTGAAAACCGATGATTATACAACCATTGCTGCTGCCAATAGTACCAAAGTTGCTGGAGGAAGTCCTGATTATAGCGAAACACTGGCAAACGTCGGGCTTTCGTTTAAAGCAACTGACAAATTGACGTTATATACCTCCTTTTCCGAAGGATTTACGATGCCCGATGTTGGGCGCGTATTACGTGGTATTAAAACCCCGGGGCAGGATGTTGATAGGATTATCGACCTTAAGCCGATCGTGACCGAGAATAAGGAAATTGGTTTAGACTTTAATTTTGATAGGTCGAGTATTCATCTGGCTTACTACCTTTCGGATAGTGATTTAGGTTCACGACTTGATAAGGATGATAATGGTATTTTCCATGTGCGTCGAGAAAAGACAGAAATAGAAGGCTGGGAAATCAGTGCTGATGTCGATGTTACTGATACTATGTTAGTTGGGTTTAATTACACCAATATTAAAGGACAGTTTGATTCAGATAAAGACGGAAAGGTTGATGCCGATTTAGATGGATTGAGTATTGCTCCTGACCGCATCAATCTTTTTGCAGAAAAAGAACTTAATCATAATATACGTGGTCGAGTACAGGTTGCTCACCTTATGGATCGTAAGTTTAAAAACCCAGACCCAGATGATGCTGGTTTTGAATTTAAAGGTTATACAACAGCCGATTTATCGCTAGCAGCTAAAACAAGATTCGGGGACTTCAGTTTAGGTGTGGATAATCTTTTTGATAAGCAATACATCACGTATTTTTCACAAGCCCAAAAGAGGAAGAGAGCTAATGCATTCTTTTCTGGTACAGGTCGTACATTGACTTTGGGTTATAAGGTGGATTTTTAGATTCTGACTGTTTTATTTAGGGGCTCTGAATAAGCCCCGTAACTCTGGTAACACCAAACTTAGAATCGAGGCATGGTGACGCGTAATGTTATTGCCTTGCAAGTAAAAAGTGTTCGAAATGAGATGAAATGTTGCGCATGTTTGATGCGCAACAGCCTCATGAGGAGCATGGCAAAGTTATACCTATGCCGCCCTGGCTGGAAAGATGGCGATGATGGCAAAAAGATACCCGCCGATGGTGTAGCAGAATATCTGAAGGACATAGTGATGAATTGTAATTATTGTAAGTCTGAACTTAATGAAGAAGTAGATGCAGCTACGCTAATAGCCGCACTCTTTTTCTTAATGACGCGCTATTCACGTAGTCAGGATACAAACTTGGTACAGCCCATTTTAGATCATTTCGATTGGTTGGCGGCTCATCCTGAATTGGTTAATTCACAACTACAAAAAACATGTTTGAGGCTGAGAAAAAGTTGGGAGTTAATGCCAGAGATAAGCTTTAATTCTCCTACTTCTTTTCATTAATGAGTGTTATTTACTATGGTTAAACGTGAGAAGTATGATCGATTTTCTGAGTGTTTAGTTGAGTGAGCCAGTTCTACTCTTGGCGCCAATTATTTGTAAAATTGCAGGACAAATAATGCGATAGAAAGAGTAATTATCAACTCTTGTAGATGCAACTACTCCGC
>CAYTRF010000177.1:0-4197 GCA_964440065.1 uncultured Cocleimonas sp.
GAGCATACTATGAGGGGAATATGAGCTTATGATTCTTTCAATGGGAACACCGATGATATTCCTAAGTAAGTATAGTTTAGCGCAGATAATAAATATGAAGTTTCATTTTAGTTCAGTGCTTTCATCAAGTCTTTAAGCATCAAGGCTACTTCTCCTGTCATTAAAGTAAATTCAATATCAAGATGTTCCTCATGGCTTTGTGGGTCGTTATCTTGGAGTTGCTCTTCTAATACATCGAGAAATTTAAGTTTCTTTATTTGTAAATCTTCACTGAGTACAAAGCTGATTTTCTCATCCCATTCTATGGCCAGTTTGGTAGCGTATTTTCCTGCTTGTAAACTGGTTTTTATTTCATCTAAGGTGAGGTCATGCTGTTTGAAATTGACACTGCCTTTGTCATCACCTTGGTTTTTTAACTCGCATTCATAACCTAATACAAAGGGTGCTGGTAGTTTGTGGCTGGTGAGCCATTGAGTCATGGCAACCGCTGGAGATACCTCTGATTCTGGAAGTGTGATGGGTAAACTGCCTAGCGTTTTGCGTAGTAATTTAGTCAGTGCCTCAGCGCGTGGAGCAGAGGACGTATTGAGAATTAGCCAGCCATTTTTAGGATCTATCCAAGCATCTATTTTTTGGGTGCGAGTAAACGCGCGCGGCAGTAACTCATGCTCAATATCTTCGCGCATTTCTTTTTTCTCACGCGTGCTTACTTTACGGTCTTCTGCTACTTCAATAGCTTCTACTTTTTCTTGTAGCGTTTCTTTAATGACAGCTGCGGGTAGCAATCTTTCTTGACGCGCCATGCTGAGTAATATGTAATTATTGGATGCGTGAGTTAGGGAAGTAGTATTTTTGCCTAATGGCGCTATCCACCCCAAACTTTCACGTTGTGTAGCAGTGCAGGGTGTGAAGGTTTTTTTGTGTAGCTCCTCATGTAACTCTTGTGCGTTTAAAGTAAAGTCTGTTTCGAATTTGAATAAGTATAGATTTTTGAACCACATGATTTTTCCCCTATTAGTCGAATTTTAGGCGGGGGATTATGCAGGAAATTTGGTATACTCTACATTACTATTTATAAATTTTTATTGAGCAATAATGAGCATGAGCGTTAAGTTGTTTTTAGAGAAAGTGAAAGACACACCAGAGCAAGTTGAGTTTAGCGATCTGATGGAGTTAATCGAAAAACATTACACCTTTACTGAAACTGCTTTTGAAAATGGTGATGTGAAAAATGCAGCAGGAGAAAACTCTGGTTCATGTAAGTTGTTTTCATTTGCGCAACAACATCAGCTCAATCAGGATCAAACGTTGGCTTGTTTTGGTATTTACTATCGCGATGATGTTTTGAAAGACCCTCAAGGTGACAATCACCAGAATATCCGTAACTTTATGCTGACAGGTTGGAGTGGACTTCATTTTGATGATAATGCGCTTACAGGACGATGATTAAAAAAGCAGAGAACCGTGCAGAGCGCGAAAATCTTGGCGTGATATCAACGACTATCGCTAGGGGTAAAAAATCAGTGAAAAGTGGGGGGGTGTGCTTTTTCTTCTCTTATCTATGTTGTAATCAGTTTTAATCATATTATGTCTACAAGTTTAATAACAATTCCACGCATTTATATTTCAGCCGCTCATAAGTCCTCGGGTAAGACGACCTTGTCTATAGGATTGTGTGCGTCATTTCAGCAACAGGGTTTGGTTATTCAACCTTTTAAAAAAGGCCCTGATTATATTGATCCATTATGGCTATCAATGGCTAGCGGTGGGCGTGCTTGTCATAATCTTGATTTTAATACCATGAGCCATGATGAAATTTTACGGGACTTTTCTTATTATTCGCAAACGTCTGAGATTAGTCTTATCGAAGGTAATTTAGGTTTATATGATGGTGTGGCTCTGAATGGGTCGGATAGTAATGCAGCGGTTGCAAAATTGACAAAGTCACCTGTGATTTTGGTGATTAATTCTCAGGGTGTCACCCGAGGTGTTGCACCTTTGATCATTGGTTATCAACAATTTGATCCTGATATCCAAATTGCTGGGGTAATTTATAATCTTTCCGTGGGGGGTCGCCATGAACAAAAATTACGCGCAGTCACGCAGGAATATACCGATATACCCGTACTCGGTGTGGTTAAGCGTAATCCTTTAATGCAAGTGGATGAGCGACACTTGGGTTTAAAACCGAGTAATGAAGATGAGGGTGCGGCTAAAAAGATTGAGCTGATAGCCGATTTCGTTGCTGATCAAGTCGATTTAACTAAAATACTAGAAATTGCAAATTCGGCACCTGAACTTTCAGCGCCTAAACCCTTAAAAGTTGAGCTAAATTCTAAGCCTAAAGTACGTTTAGGGATTTGTGAGGATTCTGCTTTTGGTTTTTATTATGCAGGTGATAAATTAGCACTTGAGAAAGCAGGCGCTGAATTAGTCTTAATTAATACATTGAAGGATAAAAAACTTCCTGAGAAACTTGATGGATTATTAATAGGCGGTGGTTTTCCTGAGACTCACATGGAACAGTTGGCAAGCAATGTGTCGATGCGTGAAAGTATCCATGCTGCAATAGAAGCGGGGTTGCCAACCTACGCAGAGTGTGGAGGTTTGATGTATTTGTCAAAATCAATACACTGGCAGGGTGAGTCAGCACAAATGGTGGGCATTATCCCTGCTGAGGCACATATGCATAAAAAACCACAGGGCAGGGGATATGTTAAGCTAGAGGAGACGGTTGAGATGCCTTGGGCAGACTCATCTAATGTTGGGGGGCAAATAATAAATGCCCATGAGTTTCATTACTCAAAACTTGAAAATTATGTATCTGAGCTCCACGATAAGGGTAAGTTTGCTTATAAAGTTCATCGTGGTGTAGGAATAACAGATGATTATGATGGTTGGGTTTATAAAAACTTATTAGCAAATTTTTCGCATATGCGAGATACCGAACAGTTTCATTGGGCCAGTCGATTTATTGATTTTGTCCGTAGTATTAAAAGAAAAGAACAGGATTTAAAGAATGTTTAAAGTTTCAGAATCAGCAGCAAAACAAGTCGCTATTTCATTAGATCAAATGGAAGAAGCTATACCATTGAGAATAGCCATTAAGGTCCAAGAAGATGGTTCGTTTCATTATAATATGGGCTTTGATGATCACCATCATGGTAGTGATATTAATTTTGATGAAAAAGACATTAAGTTTGTGATTGATGCAGGCTCAGTGCCATTGGTTAGTGGCATGACGATGGATTATGTTGAGATAGAGGGAAAGCAAGAAATTGTTTTTTTGAATCCTAATGACCCTAATTATGTGCCACCTAAGGACTAAATAGACTAGATTTTATGCCTCAAGATACGGTTGTAAATATTTCGTTAGAAAGTGTAAAACAAACACTTTCTGAGCGTACATCGGAACGTCATCGTGATAGTCGTGAGGTTCAGCATAAAAATATAAAGTCTATCGTTAAGCCTTCCTTGATAAAATTTCCTTGGTTTGCGCGTTTTGTTTTAATTCTCCTTTTTTGTGTTTTTGTAGGTATTGGTGCGACTTATTTTTGGGCTATTTCAGCCGAATATGTGCCTGTGTGGCTCGCACCTGTTATGACCCTTATGTGGTTATTTGCGGGTGTTGGAGTACTTTTATTATTGATGTGGATGTGGAGGCAATTCAGTCGCTTTAGTAATGATTTATCAATTTGGGCCAATCAGCTACTAAGTGGTGACTTTTCAACTCGTATGCAAATTAGAACGGAGCGATGCCCGTCTAAAGGTATTCGAGAGCATATCAATACCATAGCCGGTGATTATGAGCAGTTGGCGAAGCTGCAAACTCAACGATTGAGTCGTCAAGCGCGTCATATAGAACAGAAAAAGCACTATTTGAGCGTACTTTATGATGTGGCATCTTGTATTAATCGCTCCCATAACCTAGAAGACTTGTTGCAACGGTTTTTACACACCTTGACCAATGTGGTAAATGCTGAAGCTGCTACCGTTAGGTTATTGGATAAGAATGATCAAATGCGTTTAGTGGCAAGCATTGGGCTAAGTGAAGAAATAATTAAAAAAGAAGACAAATTACCCGCTCCGACCTGTCTGTGCGGAAAAGCACTGGATGATGCCAATGTCGTGATGAGTTCAGGCGTTAAAGAGTGTGGTTTATTGGTGGGCGCTAATTTTTTTGATGATGATGATGAT
>CAYTRF010000178.1:0-3894 GCA_964440065.1 uncultured Cocleimonas sp.
AAAGTGCTTATTCTAAGTGCATCACTGGATCATGCTTGGTGGTGGATCATCTTAAGCGTTGTCTTGTTAGCTGGTTTTATCATGATTGTGAGCATGGCACGCACGGGTTCATTATTGTTTTATCAAGTCATCCCCGATAATGAGAGAGATAATGTTTACAAAGATAAAAGGTATCAAAATACGCACGGTGAGCCACTTAATCGAATGGCATTTTTAGCGGTTATTTCTTTGTTTATAGCAAGCCCTATACTGGTTGTGTTTGCTAAACCGATCAATGCTTTTACCGAATCAGTCGCCAAACAACAATTTGCGAGCAAGGCTTACGTAGAAGCGGTTTTATCACAACAAGCCGTTCCTTCTCTAAAAAAGCCTTATCCTCAAAAAAACCTTCAACAAAATAAAAAGACGGGAGAAAAATAATGTTTAGTAAACTTTTCCCTCACCCCATTCTTACCTTAGTACTATGGCTACTCTGGTTATTGCTTAATAATACAACAGCTGCAGGGCATGTCGTATTAGGCTTTATATTAGCGACGTTGATACCTTTTTTAACCTCAGGCTTTTGGCCTGAAAAAGTACATATTAAAGCACCACTAACCCTGTTGAAATTTTTAGCCGTGGTGCTATGGGATATACTCATCTCCAATATGATTGTGGCAAAACTTATATTGGGAAAAAATGATCATTTAAAACCCGCTTTCTTTTATATTGATTTGGATATTCAAACCCCTGTCGGGA
Source organism: uncultured Cocleimonas sp. (assembly GCA_964440065.1). Taxonomy (GTDB): domain Bacteria; phylum Pseudomonadota; class Gammaproteobacteria; order Thiotrichales; family Thiotrichaceae; genus Cocleimonas. Next base: position 739 of record CAYTRF010000178.1, read on the forward strand.
TTAGTATCCTAGCCAATACAATCTCGTTAACGCCCGGCACAGTCTCTTGTGATTTAACCGCTGATCGTAGTCGTTTATTGGTACATGCACTGCATGTAGATAATATTGAAGACACTATTAAACAGATAAAACAACGCTATGAAGCGCCACTTAAAAAGGTATTTACATCATGTTAGCAACCGTCATCCCAATCGCCTTCTTATTACTCTCGGTGTCGATATTACTGAGCTTTTTACGTTTGTTAAAAGGGCCTGATTTACCCGATAGAATCTTAGCGTTGGATACGCTTTATATTAATGCAATTGCCTTAGTCATTTTGCTCGGTTTACACTTAAATAGTGCCTTGTATTTTGAAGTGGCTTTATTGATTGCGGTAATGGGTTTTGTGGGAACGATTGCATTGAGCAAATACCTATTACGTGGCGATATAATGGAATAAACTTAAGCATACTTTGATAAAACGCTTGATAAGATAACGCTTGAAAGGAAGAAAATAAATGCTCGAATTTCTCATATCCGCACTGATATTAATAGGTGCTTTCTTTACGCTGGTAGGGTCAATAGGCTTGTATAAACTCCCTGATTTTTATATGCGCCTACACGGGCCAACCAAAGCAACGACACTGGGTGTGGGCGCAATATTAATCGCCTCGATGTTGTACTTTAGTTTTAACAGTGAAACGGCAAGTTTGCACGAAATATTAGTGACGGTATTTTTATTTATTACTGCGCCGGTGAGTGCCCATTTAATGGCAAAGTCTGCACGCCATATTAAATTAAAAGAAGTTGAGCGGACGATTACGGTAGCAGATGATAACTCTGAGAATAAAAACATTTAAAGATAATGGCTTTTCAAGAAACCTGCTATTTCATCGCCTTTTAAGGAAAATAGAATAAAATCACGTTATTTACTCTTACCATACTCTTGTGAAAAGGACTTCATAGAGAATAAAGCATGTTAGAAGCTACAAAAGTTGGCTAATAAATTAGGGTTTGACAAAGAGCCTTTCATTTTATAGTGCTTGGGTGATTACACTGACGGTAATATTTGTTTTAGTGTTTCTCGCAAATTTATAGCGAAACGTTATTTGCGCTGGATGTAACAAAAAACAAGCGAAAAGTGGGGGGGTGTGCTTTTAAAGTATTTAGGGTGAAAACAGCGGTGTAGCAGGTAATTTACTCTTTAATAAGGCTTCAAACTTAAGATTTTGTCCTTTTCTCTCGACTCGTAGTTCTACTTTGCTTCCTGCCTTCACTTCTTCAAGGAATAATTTAAGATCAAGCATGTCGCTTATAGCCTGATTATCCATTTTAACAATAATGTCCCCAGCCTTTAATCCTGCTTTTTGTGCGGCGCTATGCATCAGCACTTTGCTTACCTTCACGCCACGACTATTGCCAGCATCTTCCATCGCAATACCAAGTTGTACTTTGGATGGTAGCTTTTTCTCTGGGCTAAATAGCAAATAATCACCGCTGTTGTTGATGTCATCGTAGGCATTATTCAACACCACGACTGATTTGGACTTTATTTGTCTGTCGAGTCGGTCAGGTATTCCTTGGTAAGCTACAACGTGCCCACCGCCTGCCAAAATTATCATTTTCTTTTCGGGGTGCTTGTTTAAATAGTTGGCTGCATGAAACGCCATACCCTCATCCCAGCCTAGTTGTGCATCAATAAACTTATTAACTTCTTTGCTACTGGTGCGCGCATGTCCTTTAAAAACAGATGTTATACGTTTGATATAGGCTTTATTTGACCGATCAATAGTGACTGGAAGTTGCTTGCGCTCTATTTTTGATAGTCCTTTGATTCCTACTTGAGTTATTCGTTGGGTCAATTCTTTGGGGATATTTAAAGCGATTAATGGGATTTTGTGTTGTTTTGCATATTCAAAAATTGGGCGATAGAGTCTGAAATCATATTTCCACCTCTGATACCATTGAGTTCCGCGTAGCATTTCTTTTTCACTAAGCTTCCCTGTTATATAATTATCTAAAAAGGATTGATAGGGTTTTTGGATCATTTCTAAGCCAATGCTGGTGTTAATTCCCCAGTGTTTATGAAGCTTTTGAATAACGGCGAGTTGATTTAGATGGTCGCTATAACGGGTATGGGTTTCACCAACAAAAACAGTTCGGTGTTTTGCTAATTTATTGGCGATCAGATCAAGTGATGATAGCGCTTTTAAGTTGACGGCTACGACACTGCTTTTATTGGTGTGCTTTGTGGAGGGTTTAGAGGTTGTTTTTGGGGCAATAGTTGCAGTTGAGCACGCCGTCAAAAAGCTGAGGCTAATAATAAGTGATGTGATTATTTTCATGGGTTGCTGATGCGTTTAGCTTTCGCAAAGTATTTTGGTATCTTGAGGTGACTCACCTTCTTCAAAATCCTTTTTTTCAACGATATCTAACTTACAATTGCTATTGAGATTTTTATCAAAGACGAATGCTTCGGGGTTTTCGTAATAAATGATAGCGGATAAGTTTGCATCTTCATGGTTGATAATTAGGGTGTTTTTACCTTCAAGTTTAATAGGCGTTTTAAAAGGCAATGTAAAAGTTAGCTTTAGATTGCTGTAGTCATCCTGTTTGATTTCTTCTAGCGTATAGGTTTCTACTGTTTTTGTGGCTATTACGTTGCCATTTAATTTAATTGAGGTGAAGTAGGATAATTTTTCTAGATCGTTAATCAATTTTTGGCCGAGTTTTTTTACATCCTTTTGTTCTTTAAGCATTAACGTGCTGATTTCATCATCGTAAGTCCAGGATATTGTCATGGATTCTAACTGGTTGTCGTTATTCGCTTGAAAAGAACTAGTTACGCTAAGTTCATAGTGAACGTGGGCAAAAGCAGTTTGTGGTATCAGCTGCGACACTAGCAAAACGAAAAGTAACGATATTTTCCGACTTAAATTAATTTTAAAATTATTCATGGATGTAAAGACCTTGGCACGAGTTGGTGGCGAGTAAAAATAGTGAAATATGAGCTATTATTGACAGCAATGAGGTACTCACGATTATGCAAAAAAAAGCGCCTGCAATCCAGTTATAAATGCTGTTTGATCCTGGTACATCAACCAGTTCATAATGTCGGTATCAGTTGGTTTGTAAGTGTTTGTGGCTAGGCGCACTTTGCAGGGAATGCAACGACCT
>CAYTRF010000178.1:3932-4166 GCA_964440065.1 uncultured Cocleimonas sp.
GGCACAGACGCTTACAAACCAACCCTTTGGGCGATTCTGTGATGCTCCGCCTCTTCGTTGCACCACTTGCTAAGGGAATAACCATTAGCTTCGTGATGCGCCTTGATGCGAAACATCACAGAATCGCTGATACCGACATTATGAACTGGTTGATGTACTAGCGCCTCTGGGCTAGAATTATAGCCCAGTAAAACACCCGACTTTCAGTGTACTGATACCCAGTTTTTTACCAAC
>CAYTRF010000179.1:0-4166 GCA_964440065.1 uncultured Cocleimonas sp.
CGTCCCTTGCTTCAACCAACTTCTGACTTTCCTTTGGAAAGACCCAAGTACTTTTATTCGGCTACGCCTCACCCTAAAGGGCTAGCTAAAGCAGTTGTCTCGCTTTACTCGGCTCAGCTCTTGGTGAGCTTTGAAAAGCAAAAGCAATCCTCCGTATGATCATTCACCATTCCCGTTGCCTGCATAAAGGCATAACAAATTGTGGTGCCGATAAATTTAAAGCCACGTTTTTTTAAGGTCTTACTCATCAAATCCGATTGTTCCGTACTGGAAGGTACTTGGCTCATTAACGTCCATTTGTTCTGCAATGTTTTACCATCAGTAAATTGCCAGATGTATTTATCGAAGCTGCCGAACTCTTGTTGTACTTCCAGAATTTTCTGAGCATTAACCACGGTTGCATTCACTTTAAGTTTATTCCGAATAATATCTGGGTTTCCTAATAATTCTGCAATCTTCTTATCAGAATACTTGGCTACTTTTTCAATATCAAAATTATCAAAGGCTTTACGATAGCCTTCTCGCTTGTTCAATACTGTTGCCCAACTTAAACCCGCCTGCGCTGCCTCCAAGGTTAAAAATTCAAACAACTCTTCGTCATCATGTACGGATACGCCCCATTCGTTATCATGGTAATCATAATAAAGTTCGTTCCCTCCATTGACCCATTCGCAGCGCGTTTTGTTATCATTCATTTTATCTACCTTTATTAATTTTGATGGCTACTATTTTGATGGCTACTATATTGATAGCTACTATATTGATGGCTACTATATAGTTACTAGACTAACTAGACTAGTTGCATCGTGATCTTTGGAGAGAATCAATGACAAAATATAAAAAATCAGCAGAAGCCATTTCAGCGCTTGATGCCGAACAGTTTCGCGTAACCCAACAAAGTGGTACGGAAGCGCCCGGTAGTGGCGAGTACCTTAACAATCACGACCTCGGGCTTTATGTTGATATTGTTTCGGGTGAGCCGTTGTTTTCATCCTCTGATAAATTTGAATCAGGCTGTGGGTGGCCAAGCTTTACCCAACCAATAAATCCAGAATTCATCAATGAAATTAGCGATGTCAGCCACGGCATGGTTCGCACCGAAACACGCTCAACTCACGGAGATAGCCATCTAGGGCATGTATTCACTGATGGGCCACAAGAGCAAGGTGGATTACGCTATTGTATTAACTCAGCATCCCTTCGTTTTATTCCACTAGATAAAATGGAAGCCGAAGGCTATGCTGGCTATATTGAACAAATAAAAAATGAAGAGGCTTTATGAGCATCGAACGAGCTATATTAGCGGGTGGTTGTTTCTGGGGAATGCAAGGTTTAATTCGCAAACAAACAGGTGTTATCTCTACACGTGTCGGTTACACAGGGGATGATAATTTACCCAATGCCACCTATCGTAACCACGGCAACCATGCCGAGGCGATTGAAATAGAATTTGATAATAAAATAACGACCTATCGCAACATACTCACTTTTTTCTTTCAGATACACGACCCATCCACAATTGACCAACAAGGCAATGACAAAGGCGCAGCTTATCGCTCGGAGATTTTTTACACCAACGACGAGCAAAAAACAGTTGCGCTCAAAACCATAGAAGATGTCAATGCATCGGGGTTGTGGCCCGCAGCTGCGGTGACTAAAGTGTCAGCAGCTAGTGATTTTTGGCAGGCAGAGCCTGAGCATCAGGACTATTTAGAGCGCGTACCTAATGGCTATACTTGTCATTTTGTGCGAGCTAACTGGGTATTACCTGAGTTATAAACCGCGCATCATTTATCTTTTTACGGGGTTTAAATAGTCGCCAATAAATTTGTCAGCGCATCAAGCCCAGTGGCAACTGCAGATGAATACTTAGTATACAAATCCATCCCTTCATCAATTACCACCAAATTTTTAACAGTATCCAAGCCTTTGCTTATTAGGCTTTTCTTTTCTTCGGCATTCGCTGTAGAAACTCCTTTCTCAATCAGCTCAATACTTTTATTTATTGCTTTGGTTTCGTCTTCTTTATCACTCGGTAACGCACCCACCAACTTTTTAAGCTGTTCTACTAACGCAGCACTTTGCTCATTAATCTGCGTGATATGAGTATCACCTTCGTTCGTTATTTGGTTACGCTTGCCCCCAATATTACTTTTATTAACATCACCCGCTATATTAATCGTTGTCATATTTACCGCTCCTTTAAGTTTTTGCTTCACCAACTTATCAACTATCGTCGTGCCACTGGTTAAGCTCGCAATAATATCCGAGCTCAACATCTGCGACTCCTTATTATTAAGCCAAATACGTTCAAACGAATGTGCGCTAATGGTACGGCTCTTATAAGAATGTATAGCCTCGCGAATACTTATTAATAGCAACTGCTGAAAACTTTCTTTATTTTCACCCATTACTCTAATCGACAGCACATTATCAGGCATTTCGATAATCGCGCGCGTTGCCTTATTACCATAAAAATCTAAAATAGCCCCGGTACGCCACAAATACCAAGGCGCTGATAAATGCGAATCAAGATAGGTTACTAACTTAAAAAAGAAATCAGCAGGTTGATTATTTAGCTCTACCTCAATATAAAGCGGCTTATTATCCAGCTCGCTCTCCTTATATTCCTTATTTTGTGAGTCGTTTATCTCATTAAAATTAAAATCATCCGATAATGGATTTTTAATTTCATCCCTGCGTTTATTTGTAGAACTCTCTTCAACAAGGTCAAATTCGCTAATGATATCTATCAACCCCTCAGGTTCATCCAAACGCGTTGCTAAAGGGAGTAATAATTCGCTCAAGCGATGGTTAATCATTAATGCCCAACGATAATTAAGCAAAATAGTTTTTAAAACCCGCTTCCCCGCCTCATCATATTTAATCCCCTCCATTGTTTTGGTTTTGGTTTTGGCTTTAGTTTCATCATCCAGCTCCACCTTGCCCTCTATTGTAATGCGCTGTTGTTGGTTTAGGTGAAGGGCTGTGTCGATATGCTTCTCTTTTAACAAGCCCGAGCAGCTAAGAACCTCGTTATTATTAATCAAGCTGTACACACCAAATGTTAGCCAATGCTTTTGGCTCACCCAAATAAAGCCATCATCTTTAATCTCCTCAGCGCTACTTAAAGGTGACTGCGGAAATATATAGCCATAGCTATTAGCAAGGCGAAAGGCTTGCGAAACATTGTCGCGTAATTCGCCTTTCAATTGTGTGGTCAACTCTTTATGACTAATGTACGGGGTTTGTGTGCCTTCTAGTGTTCTCGAAAAATCCCTAATCGCAATAACATCTTTATCAACTGTTTCTTTACCTTCTTCAATGGCGCGTTTGCGAATGATTTTTTCTAAAGGAGTAAAGCCTCGCACCTGCCCTTCTTCCCCAGGTTGTAGATCAACATTATAAAAATCCAGATTAAAATCAGGAAAAGCACGGCGCAAGGCGTTATCTCTGCGCCACGGCGCTGACTCACCCTTGGCTAGTTGCTCCTGATTACAATGGGTATAAACCAGTAATACGTGCATGCGGTTCTTTGTAGATAAACTTGTAGACAAACGGTTTTGTAGCATTTTCAACCAAGCATCTGGTTGCTCATTTGCACGTGAATTACAGGCAATAATATAAGTTGAACGCTCACTCAGGAAAAAACTATGAGTACTGTGCATGATCACCTGCCCGCCAAAATCCCATACATTCAGCTCTGTTTCGGTTGTATCCTCACCCGTAATAATATGATCACGTACCTGAACTCTCGGCGTTGGGTCTTCATTAACCGCTAGTTTCTTTTTAGGGTCACAGAGTTTATTTACCAAGCTGGTTTTACCTGCTCCGCCATTACCCAGTAAAATTAAGCGAGCAACCTGTGTGGTGGAGACGTTACCATTGGTGTTTATATACTCCTGAATAGAAATCTGCATCGCCTTTGCAGAATTTTGCTCAAAAACTTTGTCACTAACGGATAAAAAACCTTCAAAAAAGAAATGATTATCTTCCTTAAAAAGAGTGCCGTTAATAGCAGGGGTAAATAAATACGTTGACCAGAAAGGGTCTAAACTTTCTAAATGTAGAGAGGTGTGTTGCTCGCCTATAGAAAGCCATAAGTTCTTATTAATCAAGGTATTATTATCATTCAAATAACTTAAATCACGATTCAAGTTAAGTAT